>NZ_JBJYIN010000015.1:0-124865 GCF_046237015.1 Pectobacterium hainanensis | reverse complement strand
GGATTTTTACACAGCCACTGGATCGGTCAACCGATCCTTAACTGATCGGCATTACCTCCAATGGAGATGGTTTTTTACTCATGATGAGCCATTACTTATTCGGACGCATTGCCGGGAAGAGAATGACGTCACGGATGGTGTGGCTGTTGGTAAACAGCATCACCATGCGGTCGATACCAATACCCAGTCCCGCCGTTGGCGGCAACCCGTGTTCCAGCGCCGTTACGTAATCTTCATCGTAGAACATCGCTTCGTCGTCACCCGCGTCTTTCGCACTCACCTGCTGTGCAAAACGTTCCGCCTGGTCTTCTGCATCATTCAACTCAGAGAAACCATTACCGATTTCACGGCCACCGATAAAGAACTCAAAGCGGTCGGTAATTTCCGGGTTCTGATCGTTACGACGCGCCAGCGGCGACACTTCTGCCGGATATTCAGTAATGAAGGTCGGCTGGATCAGATTACTTTCCGCCGTTTCTTCAAAGATTTCAGTCACAATACGACCCAATCCCCAACTCTTCTCGATCTTGATGCCCAGTGATTCGGCAATCGCCGTCGCTTTAGCCAGATCGTCCAAATCGTCAACGTTGGTTTCCGGACGGTATTTACAGATAGCTTCCCGCATCGTCAGCTTTTCAAACGGCTTACCGAAATCAAACGTCTGATCGCCGTATTCCACCGTGGTGGAGCCCAGCACATCCTGTGTCAATGTGCGGAACAGGTTTTCTGTCAACACGATCAAATCTTTATAATCGGCATAGGCCATATAAAGTTCCATCATGGTGAATTCCGGATTATGGCGCGGAGATACCCCTTCGTTACGGAAGTTACGGTTAATTTCGAAGACGCGTTCAAAACCGCCAACAACCAGACGTTTCAGGTACAGTTCCGGCGCAATACGAAGATACATATCGATATCCAGCGCATTGTGGTGCGTCACAAACGGACGTGCTGACGCTCCGCCAGGGATCACCTGCATCATTGGCGTTTCTACTTCCATAAACCCGTTGCCCACCATGAAGCTGCGGATTGCCGCCATGACTTTCGAACGAATACGGAAGGTATGACGAGATTCCTCATTGGCGATCAGATCCAGGTAACGCTGACGATAGCGAGTCTCCTGATCGGCCAGACCGTGGAATTTATCCGGCAGTGGGCGCAACGCTTTGGTCAACAAACGCAACTCAGTACAATGAATGGAAAGCTCACCGGTCTTGGTTTTAAACAGTTTACCTTTCGCGCCCAGAATATCGCCGAGATCCCATTTTTTAAACTGCTCGTTGTAAATCCCTTCGGCCAGATCGTCGCGAGCAACATACAGTTGGATGCAGCCACCGACATCCTGCAACGTCACAAAAGAAGCTTTACCCATGATACGGCAGGTCATCATACGACCAGCCACGGTCACTTCAATATTCAGCGCTTCCAGCTCTTCATTTTCTTTATCGCCATAAGCTGCATGCAACAGATCTGACGTGCTGTCACGACGGAAATCATTCGGAAAGGCGATGCCCTTTTCACGTAGCAATGCCAGTTTTTCACGACGAGCGTTCAGTTCATTGTTGAGCTTCAGAGCACGATCGGCACCCTGTGATTGTGATTCAGCCATGTGAATTCTTATAACCCCGCTTTTAAACTTGCTTCAATAAATTTATCCAGATCGCCATCCAGTACAGCCTGGGTGTTGCGTGTTTCCACCCCGGTACGCAGATCTTTAATGCGCGAATCATCCAGCACATAAGAGCGGATCTGGCTTCCCCAGCCGATATCTGACTTATTATCTTCCATCACCTGCTTCTCAGCATTTTTCTTTTGCATCTCAAACTCATACAGCTTCGCTTTGAGCTGTTTCATCGCTTGATCTTTGTTTTTGTGCTGGGAACGGTCATTCTGACACTGTGTAACAATGTTCGTTGGAATATGGGTAATACGCACCGCAGATTCCGTCCGGTTAACGTGCTGACCACCGGCGCCGGATGCGCGATAAACGTCAATACGCAGGTCGGCAGGATTGATTTCGATATCGATGTCGTCATCAACTTCAGGATAAACAAAAGCAGAGCTGAATGACGTATGACGACGACCACCTGAATCGAATGGGCTCTTACGAACCAGACGATGTACGCCCGTTTCAGTACGTAACCAACCAAACGCATAATCACCAATAATCTTGATGGTAGCGGACTTCGTCCCCGCGACTTCACCATCTGATTCTTCGATAATTTCGGTTTTGAAACCTTTAGCTTCCGCCCAGCGCAGATACATACGAACCAGCATGCTGGCCCAGTCCTGTGCTTCGGTGCCGCCAGAACCCGCCTGAATATCCAGATAGCAATCCGCGCTATCATACTCACCAGAAAACATACGACGAAATTCAAGCTGGGCTAATTTATTCTCCAGCACATCCAATTCGACGCTGGTTTCATTAAATGTGTCTTCATCATCTTCTTCCACCGCCAATTCGAGCAGACCGGCAACATCTTCCAGTCCTTGCGTCATTTGGTCGATAGTATCAACGATGGCTTCCAGTGAAGAACGTTCCTTACCCAGCGCCTGCGCACGTTCTGGTTCATTCCAGACGTCGGGCTGTTCGAGTTCAGCGTTTACTTCTTCAAGGCGTTCTTTCTTGGCATCATAGTCAAAGATACCCCCTAAGAACGGCGGTACGTTCAGACAGGTCCTGAATACGGTTTTTTACCGGATTGATTTCAAACATGATTTTTAGAATCTTACGTTAAGTCGTCAAGGACGGAATACTTTCAAACCGTCTATTCTAACGGATTAAGGCATGGGTTTATATACCCTTCCGCTTCCAAGTTACACGGGCCATAAATGCTGGATCAACAGTTGAACCGAGCGTTTACCCCGAAATTCGTTCACGTCCAGCTTATAGGCCAACTCCGCTGCGCGTACGCTGCTATCCGGCCAGATTCGCGTATCAACGTTAAAGGCGATACCATCCAGCAACGGCCCACCGTTAACTGGCTCTACCATCACTTTCAGATGACGTTCACCCACCAGTTTTTGTTGCAGGATACGGAAATGACCATCAAACGTCGGCTCTGGAAATGACTGTCCCCACGGCCCGGCATCTCGTAACATTTCGGCCGTTGATAAACACAGTTCCGGCAACGCCAGTTCGCCATCAGACCAAATGACGCCTTCTAGTTGAGACGCATCCAGCCAGTCTCCCACCAGTTCGCCAAAACGCTGGCGAAAAATATCGAACTGATCTTCCATCAGTGATAACCCAGCGGCCATAGCATGACCACCAAATTTCAGCATCATCCCTGGATATAACGTATCCAATCTTTCCAATGCATCACGCAAGTGCAGGCCCGCGATGGAGCGCCCTGAACCTTTAAGTATCCCCTCACCGGCTGGCGCAAAAGCAATCACCGGTCGGTGAAAACGCTCTTTAATCCGTGAGGCCAGAATACCCACCACTCCCTGATGCCATTCCGGATGATACATCGCCAGACCGTAAGGTAATGCGTCGCGACTCTTTTCTAACGTCTCACAGAGCCGTAACGCTTCAACCTGCATACCTTGCTCTATTTCACGGCGATCCTGATTCAACGCATCCAACTCATTGGCTAGCATACGAGATTGGATAATGTTGTCACTGAGTAACAACTCAACCCCTACCGTCATATCATCCAGTCGCCCGGCGGCGTTGAGTCGTGGGCCTAATGCAAAACCCAGATCGCTGGCGACGAGTTGGCTGGCATCTCGGTTCGCAACCTCCAGCAACGCCTTAATCCCAGGCCGACAAACACCAGCACGAATACGCCCCAGCCCCTGCGCCACTAAGATACGGTTATTCGCATCCAGCGGCACCACATCCGCCACCGTGCCTAACGCGACCAAATCCAGCAATTCAGCCAAATTCGGCTCAGCTAATGTGTTTGCAGCAAACCAACCGGTTTCTCGCAACCGAGCCCGTAGTGCCATCATCAGATAAAACGCTACGCCCACGCCCGCAAGCGCTTTAGAAGGGAATGAACAATCTGATAAATTTGGATTAATCATCGCATCTGCGTCAGGCAAGGTTTCACCTGGCAAATGGTGATCGGTGACCAACACCGCGATACCTCGTCGGTGCGCATCATCCACGCCAGCATGAGAGGAAATACCGTTATCTACCGTGACGATAACGTCAGCCCCTAGCGATGCCGCCTGTGCAACTACTTCCGGGCTAAGCCCATAGCCATCTTCAAAACGATTCGGCACCAGATACTTAACGTTAGTGCCGCCCATACTACGCAAAGCTAACACCGTTAGCGCGGTACTCGTGGCACCGTCAGCATCAAAATCCCCGACGATCACAATACAGCGCTTATCTGCTAGCGCCTGTTGCAGAAAATCAACGGCTTTTTCGATACCGCTCAGCAAGCGATAATCAAGCAACCCCCTCAGACTTCGTTCCAGTTCCTGCGCGGCCTTAATACCTCGTTGGGCATACAACCGCCGTAACAACGGCGGTACCGTTGCCGGTAAATCACTATCCTCCGCCAATGGACGACGGCGGAGTTGGGTTATCAGTTCCACGCTACATCAACCGCCTGTTTTCAACGATGCCTGATGTGCATCCAACATCGCCAACATCTCTTTTGGCCCCTGGTAACCAGGAACAACCATACCATTTTCCAGCACGATGGCTGGCGTACCCTGTACGCCAAACTGCACACCAAGCTGATAATGCGCGGCAATGTTGGTTTTACAGGTAGCCGGTGAAATTTCTTCGCCTTTCAACGCATCATCAAACGCTTTGTTGCGGTTCGCGGTACACCAGATGGACTGCATGTCCTTTTCCGTCTGCGAATTCAGCCCCTGACGCGGGAAGGCCAGATAACGCACGGTAATACCCAGTGCGTTATAGTCTTTCATTTGCTCATGCAATTTATGGCAATAGCCACAGGTGATATCGGTAAAGACCGTAATAACATGCTTTTCCTGTGCCGCTTTATAGACGATCATTTGATCCTGTAAAGCGTCCATTTTTCCTTTCAGGATAGCGTTGGTCACGTTAACCGGCATTTTCCCGCTCACATCGTAAAGCGGCCCCTGGATAAGATGTTTACCATCCTCGCTCACATAAAACACACCGCTATCCGTCAATACTGTTTTCATACCTGCGACTGGCGCAGGTTGAATTTCCGCATCCTGCATACCCAGACGGGTTAACGTCTGTTTTATCGCCGTATCGTCAGCGTGAGCGAAACCCGTCACCGTGGCTGCCAGCAGGGAAAGCAGTAAAAAACTCTTTTTCATCTCATCAATCCTGTTTCGGTTTATTTTCCAACACGGCGTATCGTTATTGGGCGTGGTTTGTCGAGGGAGAGAACAAGCCACAAAAAGTCGTCATGCCCGCGGATGATGCCGCTGATGGAGCTGTTTCAGACGCTCCGTTGCAACATGGGTATAGATCTGGGTAGTGGAAAGATCGCTGTGCCCGAGCAGCATCTGTACCACCCGTAAATCCGCGCCGTGGTTCAATAAATGTGTCGCGAATGCATGTCGCAGTACGTGCGGTGATAGCTTTTCACTGTCAATCGATGCCAGCATCGCATAGTGTTTAATACGATGCCAGAACGTCTGACGCGTCATCTGCTTTGCACGGTTGCTGGGGAACAGTACATCCAGCGTTTGTCCATTGAGCAACCATGGTCGACCATACTCAAGATAGTGCTCAATCCAATACACCGCTTCTTCCCCCAGCGGAACCAGACGTTCTTTATTTCCCTTACCAATCACTCGCACCACACCCTGACGCAGGCTAACATCGCTGATGGTCAGCCCCACCAACTCCGAAACGCGCAGCCCCGTGGCATACAATACTTCGAGCATCGCTTTATCTCGTAGTTCCAGCGGTTGCTCGACATCAGGTGCCTTCAGTAAGGCATCGACCTGCGCTTCACTCAGATCTTTTGGTAAACGCTGCGGTAATTTTGGCGACGACAACACCGCGCTGGGGTCATCGTTTCGGATCTTTTCCCGATAAAGATACTGAAACAAGCGACGCATCGCACTTAACAGACGCGCTGAGCTGGTGGCTTTATATCCCCCCTCAACGCGTTCAGCCAAAAAGGATTGCAGGTCAATCGCCTGTGCGCGCAGCAAATCATTATCATGATGCGCCAACCAATCTGCCAATGCGCGTAAATCCAACCGATACGAGGCTAACGTATTTTCAGCCAGATTGCGCTCCAGCCATAGTGCATCAAGAAATTGCTCTATCAATGCCTCATCCGGTGCGTACATATCGGTGTCCTCTTCCCGCGAACCGCCCTCATTATGCCTGAACGACCCATCAATCATGAATTATTCCGCACAATCTCACATATTCCGCGATCAACAACATCGCCATAACATTCTCCGGAAAAAATGGAACCTTGACACATTATATTTTCCGTATTGTCCGTATGTCGATACAGGCGTCTCAGCGCCTTGTCCCGACACCGATCCCTGTCGTCCAATCAGCGTTGAAAAGCCCATTTTTCTGTGCGTAGAATGCGCGTTCGTGTTGTTAAAATAAAGAAACATTATGCAAGCCACCATCACTTCAACGCTCAACGCAGAGGCCGATGTTCAACCAGTGAATTCACGGGGTAAAGTGATTATTGCTTCGCTGGTTGGTACTGCCATTGAGTTTTTCGATTTCTATATCTACGCCACCGCTGCCGTGCTGGTGTTTCCCCATATTTTCTTCCCGCAGGGCGATCCTACGGCAGCCACATTACAATCGCTGGCCACCTTTGCCATCGCCTTCGTTGCTCGCCCGATTGGTTCTGCGCTCTTTGGTCATTTTGGCGATCGCGTCGGACGTAAAGTCACGCTGGTTGCCTCATTGCTGACCATGGGGGTTTCTACGGTGCTCATTGGGTTATTACCGAGTTACGAAACCATCGGCATTCTTGCCCCAATTTTATTGGCCTTAGCTCGTTTCGGTCAGGGATTAGGATTGGGAGGAGAATGGGGCGGCGCGGCACTGTTAGCAACAGAGAATGCCCCCGCTCACAAACGCGCACTATATGGATCGTTCCCCCAACTTGGTGCGCCGATCGGTTTCTTCTTCGCCAACGGTACGTTCCTGTTGCTGTCCTGGTTACTGACGGATGAGCAATTCATGTCATGGGGATGGCGTGTCCCCTTCATCGCCTCCGCAGTACTGGTGCTGATTGGTTTGTACGTCCGGGTTTCTCTGCATGAAGCGCCGGTATTTACCAAAGCGGTCAAGGCAGGTAAACAGGTTCGCATCCCGATGGGAACATTGCTCAGCAAGCATCTGAAAGCCACCGTCCTTGGCACGTTTATCATGCTGGCGACCTACACGCTGTTCTATATCATGACCGTATATTCCATGACATACGGCACCAAGCCCATTCCAGATGGACTGGGCTTCTCACGCAACAGCTTTTTGTGGATGTTGATGGTTGCCGTTATTGGTTTCGGCCTGATGATTCCTGTAGCCGGCTATCTGGCCGATGCATTCGGTCGCCGCAAGACCATGATCGTCGTAACCTGTATCATGCTGGTATTTTCTATGCTGTTCCCTTCCCTATTGGGATCGGGAAACCAAGCGCTGGTTATGGGCTTTCTGGTGCTTGGCTTAAGCCTGATGGGGTTGACCTTCGGTCCGATGGGCGCACTATTACCTGAACTGTTCCCGACAGAAGTCCGTTATACGGGAGCCTCGTTCTCTTATAACGTGTCATCTATTCTTGGCGCATCCGTTGCACCTTATATTGCAGCCTGGCTCACCGCGAATTACGGCCTGTTTTACGTCGGCGTTTATTTGGCAGCAATGGCATCGCTGACGCTGCTATCCTTGCTGGCAACCAAAGAGACACGTCATCAGTCACTGGGATAAATACGCGTTACGGTAGGCTGGAGACCACATTGACCGATGACAGGGTTGGTAGGTCCATCGGTAAAACCAGGTTTATCGGGTAAAAAAAGGACCGCTACAGCGGTCCTTTTTCATACATAGCGACTCAGTGAATCGGCTTATTCTGCAACCGGAATCACAGCACCTTTGTATTTCTCACGAATGAAATCCTGGATAGCGCTGGAATGCAGGACTTTCACCAGAGCAACAATTTCCGGCTTAGTCTCATCACCTTTGTGTACCGTAATGATGTTGGCATACGGATTATTTTCGCCACTTTCCACAGCAATGGGATCTTTGGTCGGATTCAGCCCTGCGTCGATCGCATAGTTGGCATTAATGACCACGGCATCGCCTTCGTCGTTGTTGTACATCTGTGGCAGCAGAGCACCTTCAACATTAGCCAGGAATTTCAATTTTTTCGGGTTTTCCACCACATCGGCAATGCGGGCATTGACCTTGTTGATACCAGGTTTCAGTTTAATGACGCCTTCACGTTCAAAAATCGACAGAATACGCCCTTCTTCCGCTACCGCGTCACGCATAATAATGCGGCCATTCTGCGGCAACTCTTGCAGACTTTTATATTTTTTGGAGTAAATACCAATCGGCTCAATATGAATTGCGCCGGCACTGACAAAATCATAACTTTTGTCGTTGGCATGATCTTTCAACACGGATTCCAGATAAGGAATGTGCTGGAAGTAGTTAGCATCAATATCGCGGCTTGCCAATGCCGTATTAGGCAGAATGTAATCCTGGAATCGTTTAATCTCCAGGTTGATACCTTCTTGTTTCAGGATAGGTTGCGCCTGTTCAAGAATTTCTGCGTGCGGGACGTTTGACGCGCCAACCACCAGCTTAGTTTCTGCGGCTGCACCGAAAGAGGCCAATGCGGTTAAGGAAGCAAATGCCATCATCATGAGCTGTTTTTTCATCATCATTTTTCCTGTTATTAACGTTTATCAAGTGTTGTAGTGATAACATCGCCGATGAACTGGATGACAAACACGATGAGCAAAATCGTCAATGTCGCAACCAGCGTCACGTCGCCGTGATTACGTTGAAAACCTTCCAGATACGCCAGGTTTCCCAATCCTCCCGCGCCGATAACTCCTGCCATGGCGGTATAGCTCACCAAAGCAATCAGCGTCACCGTGATACCGGAAACCAACGCAGGTGAAGATTCCGGCAGCAAAACGCGAAAGATCAGCGTATGCGTTTTCGCCCCCATTGAACGTGCTGCTTCAATAACGCCTTTATCCACTTCACGCAGGGCAATTTCGACCAGACGTGCATAGAAAGGCGCAGCACCAATAATCAACGCAGGCAAAGCGGCATTCGCACCTAAAATCGTCCCGACTAACGTTTTGGTAAACGGAATCAATAGAACGATTAAAATAATGAATGGAATGGAACGGAAAATATTGACCAGCGCGGAAACCAATAGGTAAATCGGCCGGTTCTGCAATAATTGTCCCTTCGATGTCAAAAACAGGATGACGCCAAGCATAATCCCCAGGATCAGCGTCGCCAGCCCGGCAACCCCCGTCATGTATAACGTTTCCCAGGTTGCATCCAATAGTTGATCGGTTCTCAGGTGAGGAAATAAGGACTCAAGCATGTTTAATCACCTCAACCGCAATATCGCGCTGTTGCAAAAAATCCAACACATGAGTCGTTTTCTGTTCATCACCTTCAATATGAATGTACAGCTCACCAAATGAGCCATTCAGCGTATGGCTCATTTGACCATGCAGAATATTGATGGTCAGGTGATAGGTTTGAATCACTTCGGAAATGATTGCCTGATGCGTTTGCTGACCAACAAACGTCAACTTGAGCACCGCACCAGAGAGGTGCTCCGTCAGTAGCGGGTTAAAATGCGCATCCGTTTCCTGATATTGCCCTACCTGTTTAACAAATTGCCGCGTAATCGCCTGCTGTGGTCGGACAAAAACGTCCAACACCGGGCCTTCTTCTACAATGCGACCATTTTCCATGACCGCTACCCGATGGCAGATTTTACGTACCACGTGCATTTCATGGGTAATCAGCACAATCGTAAGATTCAGCTTGCGATTAATATCCAGCAGTAATTCGAGGATGGCATCCGTGGTTTGCGGATCCAACGCCGAAGTAGCCTCATCGCACAGCAAAACGCTGGGGTTGTTAGCCAGCGCACGGGCAATACCAACACGCTGCTTCTGTCCACCGCTTAACTGCGAAGGATAAGCGTCTTCACGACCTTGCAAACCAACCAGCGCGATCAACTCCGCCACACGCTGTGCGATCCGCGCTTTAGGCGCACCGGCAATCTGCAAAGCAAAAGCAATATTCTGACTAACGGTACGTGACCACAGCAGATTAAAATGCTGAAATATCATGCTAATTTTTAATCGAGCCTGACGCAGTTCATCAGCGCTGGCACGGGCAATATCAAACCCATTCACAACAATGCTGCCACTCGTCGGCGTTTCCAGACCGTTCAGCAATCGGATCAGCGTGCTCTTGCCTGCACCGCTATAACCAATAATGCCGTAAATCTGACCTTGTTCAACGGTGAGGTTCACACCGTCTACGGCAACGATACGGCCCTGCGAGCTATCAAAAATTTTATCTACGTCCGAAAGAACGATCATAGCGAAATGATCCTTATACTTACTTCTTGCCACCTGAACGATTTACCCCACCCGGCCGGGTAGATGGAGCCATCAGGTTGACGATTTCATGAAAATACGAGTTATCGTATCGGGAGTCGATATAGGCCGGAAGAATGTATAATACATTACTTATATATATTTGTTATATACCACTAAGTTTAAAGGTAGCCAATGCACAAGTAACTTGAAGTATGACGGGAATATCACGTCCTGCTTCCCCTCTCTGCACTACCACAACTTGTGGTATTCTCATCGCCATTGGTTTCAAAAGCGCTTTCCTATATATGAAAATTGGTCTGTTTTACGGCTCAAGCACCTGCTATACCGAAATGGCAGCGGAGAAAATTCGCGATATTCTGGGCGAAGATCTGGTGGATTTGCACAACGTCAAAGATGTTGATCCACAGAAAATGGAAGATTACAGCATCCTGATTTTAGGTATTCCGACTTGGGATTTCGGCGAACTTCAGGAAGACTGGGAAAATGTCTGGGGACAGCTTGCCACCTTGAATCTCAATGGCAAAATCGTGGCGCTTTATGGTATGGGTGACCAACTCGGCTATGGCGAATGGTTCCTTGACGCGCTGGGCATGCTACACGATCAGTTACGCCCTTTAGGGGTGAAATTTATCGGTTATTGGCCAATCGCAGGCTACGAGTTTACCAGCCCCAAACCGCTGACCGCCGATGGTAAACAATTTGTCGGTTTGGCATTGGATGAAGTTAATCAATACGATCTGAGCGATGAGAGAATTGAGCAGTGGTGCGAACAGATTTTACTGGAAATGGCCCCTCTGCTGTGAAAATGGATTGATACCCGGCAAACGGGTATCAATTATGACCATGTCTGGCTTAGCGCCGCTGTAACCACCGGGCACGGGCTGAGCCATCAAAAAAACTCCACGCAACAAAACGACTCTGCTTCTGCCCTTGCGCCATATTGATGGTTCTGACCTTTTTCGCGCCGACCGCCTCCAGCGCTCGGTACAATTCAGGTAAGTTTTCCTTACGTGAAACCAATGAAGTAAACCACAGGCATTGCCGTGCAAAACTGGCGCTTTCCCGGATCATCTGACCGATAAACGCCGCCTCACCGCCTTCGCACCAGAGTTCGTTCTGTTGTCCTCCAAAATTAAGCGGAGAATGCTTATCCAGCCCCAGATTATGCAGCTTACGCTGCGAGCCTTGGCGCGCCTGATCAGCGGAGGCATGGAAAGGCGGATTACAAAGCACGGCATCAAAGGTGTCATTTTTATGGATAATGCCGCTCAGGATAGCCTTGCTATCCTTCTGACGCCGCAAACGAATGGCGCGATTTAAACCAGGGTTAGCCTCTATCGTGGCATTCGCGGCCTGCATCGCCTGCGAATTGATTTCACTCCCCGTAAAACGCCAACCGTATTCACGGTGTCCAATCAGTGGATAAATGCAATTCGCACCGCAGCCGACATCCAGCAAAGACGCGTCACGCGGTATAACGGCACGATTATCCTCTGCGAGCAGATCGGCAAGATAGTGAATATAATCCGCTCGCCCAGGAACGGGCGGGCAAAGAAACCCATCCGGTATCGTCCAGTTTTCAATCTGATAAAAATGGCGGAGTAATGCCTGATTCAACACTTTCACCGCGTCAGGATCGGCAAAATCCACAGATTCATCGCCATGAGGATTCATTTTCACGAACGGTAGCAGCGCCGGGTGGCTCTGTTTTAATGCTGTAAAATCATAACGCCCACGGTGGCGGTTACGCGGGTGCAGCCTATTTTTTAGGGACACATCATCTCTCGGGGACGCGTTATTTTTTGGGGACGAGTTAGGGTTCGTCGGGGATGTCATCAGCTTATCTCTCATTAAACAGCGCGTAAGATACCTGCTGCGGCAATCCCCGTAAATCATCGCGGTGATTTTTTCTATTACGCTACCTGACCCAACCTTTATGCTGTAACAGCAGTTGGCGTAAATGACGCCATTCGTCATTTCCCATGCTATCCGACGCGAGCCACAATCGCTGCTGCCCTTTTCCATCAGACGCTTTTAGCGAAAGCAAAATGCCATTTTTCAGCATCCAGGGACGCTTGACGATCTGCCATTCCTGCTGCTGCCAGCGCAGGTTTGTCTCGCTGTGCAGCAAAATTTCCCCTTGCCGGGATTTAATATTGCGTTGGCTGCGAATAAAACCAAACACCACAAACGTGACCAATCCCAGCCAGAGTACCGCATAGCCATCAGGCCAAGGCGCCAGCAGTATCAGCAACACAAATAGCCCATGCACAATCAGTGACAAAAGCTGCATACGCCAGGAAACACGAATATCACATTGCCACTGGGCCACGATCTTTATTTCGCGTCTGGATAAGGGAAACCATACGTTTTAACGCTTGGTCCTGGGGCTCGCCGTGATTCATCAACCAGTTAAACAAATCGGGATCGTCGCATTGCAGCAAACGCACAAACGTCCGTTTGTCGTCATCACTCAACGCGTCATACTCATGCTCAAAAAAAGGCATAATAGAAATATCCAATTCACGCATGCCGCGACGGCACGCCCAGTGAATCCGTGACTTATTATCGATTTCCATACGTTATATCCACCTTGCTATCGATACTTGCCGTTAGTGTAACCCGATTTCCGCAACAGGTATTCAACTAATAGTAACACTTTGACATATTTTACCACGGCATTGACGCCGCCTTCCCGGCAGAATCTCACGCGTGTTCGCACAATAACCACTTGCAAAGCTTCGCCGCTATTTTACCATTAGGCCATTCGCATATCGCACCCAAGCAGGATTGTAATATGGCTCACCAATTTCCTTTTGCATCAAAAGCCCCACTCGCTTCAGGCCAACTTCCCGCCACGCTCATGTCTCTGGATGACTGGGCGCTAGTCACGCTAACAGGCCCGGACACCATTAAATACCTGCAAGGCCAGGTGACCGCTGATGTTGCCGCACTCCCCGCCGATCAGCACATTCTTTGCGCACACTGCGATGCCAAAGGCAAAATGTGGAGCAACCTGCGCCTTTTTCAACATAACGATGGCTTCGCCTTTATTGAACGCCGCAATTTGCGCGATACCCAACTCAGCGAGCTGAAAAAATATGCCGTTTTTTCGAAAACGACGATAACGGCAGATGATCATGTCATTTTATTGGGCGCGGCCGGCGATCAGATCCGCTCGCTATTATCTTCCGTATTCAGCACGCTGCCGGATGCCGAACATCCGCTCGTTCAATCCGAAGGCGCAACCTTCCTGCATTTTTCCCTTCCGACAGAACGCTTCCTGCTGGTCCTGACACCAGAGCAATGCGCGTTATTGCTCGAACAACTTGCAGGGAAAATAGCGTTAAATGATAGCCGCCAATGGCTGGCGCTGGATATCGAATCCGGCTTGCCGATTATTGACAGCGCAAACAGTGCACAGTTCATCCCTCAGGCGACCAATTTACAGGCATTAAAGGGGATTAGCTTCAGCAAAGGGTGCTATGCAGGACAAGAGATGGTAGCCAGAGCCAAATATCGTGGTGCCAATAAACGAGCACTCTATTGGCTGGCTGGTAAGGCTAGTCGTGTACCGGAAGCCGGGGACGATCTGGAACTGCAATTGGGCGAAAACTGGCGGCGCACCGGTACGGTACTGGCTGCCTCGCGCCTACAGGACGAAAGCGTGTGGGTTCAGGTAGTGATGAATAACGATTTGGAAGCCGATAGTCTGCTGCGCGTTAGAGAAGATGCCGATAGCCAATTGAGGATCCAAGCGCTTCCTTATGAAATAACGGATTAAACATCGTACTATCGCTTAACGAGATGAAGGTGCCGCATCAGCGGCATCATTTTTGCCGAAAGCCAGAGGCGAAAAGCGCTCAACGTTACACATACAGATAAATCGCCAGAAAATGGCACACGCTGCCGCCCAATACAAAACCATGCCAGATGGCGTGATTATAGGGGATCCGTTTGCAGGCGTAGAAGATAACTCCCAGTGAGTAAACAATCCCGCCAACCGCCAATAACGTTACGCCAGCAATAGAAAGCGTTATGACCAATTGGTAAATCACCACCAGCGACAACCACCCCATCACCAGATAGGTGATCAGTGAAAGCACCTCAAAGCGATGAGCGAAAGCCAGTTTAAAAATGACACCTAGCAGCGCCATGCTCCAAATCACCACCATTAGACCATCCGCCAAGGGTGAATCCAGACCAACAAGCAGAAACGGCGTATAGGTTCCCGCGATCAACACATAGATCGCACAGTGATCAAATTTCTTCAGCCAGGGTTTGATCCGTGGGGAAGGGATAGCGTGATACAACGTTGAGGCGAGAAACAGCAGGATAATGCTACCGCCATAGAGACTATAGCTGGTGATTGCAATACTATTCGCGTTGTTGTTTACCGCCTGAATCAGCAACAGGACCAGCCCTACGATACCAAAAACAAAGCCTATTCCATGGCTTACGCTATTTGCGATTTCCTCTGCCAGCGAATATTCCGGCGTCTGTATACGTTTTGACATAGTGACCTTTATAAGCTTGCAGGCAATTCCATTAATACGGCCTTCATACCCATCGTGTGAAAGAGAAAAGACACATTGCTTCATGCCAATGTTTAACCTTTGAGCAGCATAACCGAGAATAATTTCAGAGTACACGTGTAAGCTAAAATAATTACACGGCATCCGTTTCTACCGTAATCAGTCATGTAAATTTCCGATGACTTCCCCTACAATGACCGGCTTCGATACCCGTCATCTTTCCCGTTGCAGGTTGATGACCTGCCCTGCACCTCGAAATCTACCTGGGTATAGGTATGTCCATTTTTGAAAGGCTCTGTCGTTTTTACTGACTCCACGCTCATGGCTATCCGGTTTTAACGTTCGTGCCTTTCCTTCAGTTTTAACTGCAAAAGGTGGTTTCCATGTCGTCAACGCCGTCCCTTCTTCATTTCGGTTCACTTACCGACGTTATCGGTTTTTTGATGGAAATTGATAAATTGAAGTGCGTTCAGCGCCGTTCAAAAATCATCGGTAGCGAACGTCATGAAGACTCTGCCGAACACAGTTGGCATTTTGCCGTCGCCGCGATGGCACTGGCTCCTTACGCGGGTGAAGGAGTAGATATTCAGCGCGTGATCCAGATGGCGCTCATCCATGACATCGTTGAAATCGATGCGGGCGACGTGATGGTTTATGATCTTTCCGCCCGGCTTGCCATTCACGACCAAGAAGTAGCGGCTGCCGGACGTATTTTCGGGCTGTTACCCGAACCCCAGTGCCAGCAATTTCACGATCTCTGGCTGGAATATGAGGCAGGGGAAACCGCCAACGCACAGTTTGCTCTGATGCTCGATCGCATCATGCCAATCCTGATGAATTTGCATAACGATGGTCAGAGTTGGATAGAAAATGGTATCCGTCTGGAACAGGTGTTAGGTCGTGCCGACTTCATCGCCAAGATTAATCCTGAACTGTGGCAATACCTGAAACAGCATCTGGAAGAGGCGAAAGCCAAAGGGTGGTTATTGTAAAAAAGCAGGATCGTGACACTCCCCGGCACCACACCGGGGGATATTCGATCAAAATGTGTAGGACATATTCAGTGAATAGTTTAACGGCTCGCCATAAGTAGAAGAAGCATTGCTGAGCCACGTGTAATAGCTGCGATCAAACAGGTTTTTGACGTTAGCCTGCACAGCAAGCTGTTTTGTCACCTGATAACGGGCAAACAGATCAACCAGCGGGTAACTTGCCTGATAAATGCGCGTCGTCCCCTGCGGCCCGGCTCCCTCCTGGAACGTACGATTTTGCCAGTTTACCCCACCGCCAACCGTCAGCTCAGGTAGCGTAGGAAGCTGGTAACGGGTGAACAATTTGATCTGCGTCTGTGGCATCTTGCTATTGAAACGGCCCTTGCTATCGTTTGCCACATAACGTGACGCACCAAAGGTTAACTGCAAGTTATCCGTCACTGCGCCATTTAGCTCAACCTCGACCCCTTTGCTCACCGCGCCCTGTGTCGCATAGTAAGCCTGTTCAGTGGTGCCATTAACAAATTTATTCCCATCTGCCTGCCCCACATTTTCTTGCTCAATACGGAACACAGCAAGCGTTGACGTTAAGCGGCCATTAAACCAATCCGCTTTCAGGCCGGTTTCGTAGTTTTTACCGGTGATAGGCGCCAGATATTTACTATTACTATCACGTCGGCTCTGTGGCTGGAAGATCGAGGTGTAGCTGGCATAAGCCGATACCGTATCGTTGATGTCATAAATCAAGCCGCCATACGGTGTGATATTGCTTTTCTTCATATCAGCGCTGCTGCCGTTGGTTTGCCACTGCGTATAGCGCGCGCCAAGGACAAGATGCAGCGGATCGGCCAACGAGAAACGTGCCACGCTGTAGGCGGCTTTCTGCCGTACGGTATCATCAGACGTCTGCGATTTTTCTCCCCAAGCTGGCTCTTGAACCCTGCCATTCCACTGGTAAAGACTACCAATATTTGGAAACTCCAGAGGAGAACCATAATAACTATTGTGCTGACGGCTGTAGCTAACGCCCGTCACCAGTTCATGCTGGCGGCCCAATAGTTCAAAAGGCCCATTGGCATAGCTATCAACGGACAACTGTTTGCGTTCGCCCGTATAGTTAGTGCCATAGCCGATCGAGCCCATCCCCGTCGTTTGGTCAGGAAAACCGGCTACATACAGCAATTTGCCGCCCATATTCGATTCGGCATGGGTACCGTTGACGCGGAATGTCCAGCCGTTGTCAAAATCCTGCCTGAGATTTGCAAAAACTTTTTTCGATTCGGTCTCATAGTTAGTCCAATCAGCGGCAGGGTTCATGCTGCGATTGAAGTGCGTACGCTCACCATTGCTAAACCATGGTGTGACACCGCCCCAAGTCGCCCCATCGGTGTGGATCGTCTGATAGCTGTAACCCAGCGACAGCGTCGTGTTGTCGGTGATATCCGCATCCACAACGCCGTAAAGAAATTTTTTGTCTCTTTGATAGCGATCCAACCAGCTATTTTGATCCTGATAGCCCGCCACGACACGACCACGCACGCTGCCGTCCTCATTCAGAGGAGCAGAAAGATCCGCGACGTAGCGCTGTTTGTCCCACGAGCCATAACTGGCGCTGACATTACCGACAAAGTCACGGCTATCAGCATGTTTACGCACCATATTGACCGATGCCGACGGGTTACCTGCGCCGGTCATCAAGCCAGTTGCACCGCGCACCACTTCAACACGGTCAAAAATCGCAGTGTCGTCATCCGCATCGCCAAAGTTCCAGGCTTCATCGACGGAAGTTGGGATATCATCAAAGAGGTAGCTGTTGATGGAAAAACCACGAGAATAAAAACTGGAGCGTTCGTCAGCAATGCTGGCAGAAATCCCTGTCGTATTACGTAAAACCTCTCCCACGGATTGTAGACTTTGATCCTGCATCCGTTGTTCCGTCACGATACTGACCGACTGCGGAATATCACGCGGTGCCATCAGCATTTTTGTGCCTGCACGCGTCGTTTTAGCACTGTAATCTTGCTGTCCACCGTTTAAATCATCGGCCTTTGCCGTCACAACGATGTCCTGCGATACATTCTGTGCAGATGACGCGTCAGAACCTGTAGGCTGCGCAGCGTAAGCTGATACCGGACTAAATGCAGCCTGCATCGCCAACGTTAACAACGAAATAGAAAACGTCTTTTTCATGGCTGACGACGTAAGAGTGTCAACACGGTTTCCCCTGCCGTGGAAAGGCATAAATGTCTCCTTTTAGGATAAGTGTGCGTAACGCAATATCGCCTCGTGATGATTCCGTCAGATCAGAATGTATGCCTAAAGATGACCTTGAGAAGTACGAATAAGAGGCAAAATGCGAACGATAATGATGTGCATTATCATAAAATCGCCAGCACTGTATCACAAAAAATGACAAAGCGGATTTTATATCTTTCCTGAGTGGAGAGCAGATTGATTGGGGTCGTCATTTAACATTAAGAGCACGATAACTTAATATTTAATAACAGATTATTGACAATAAAGCCTCGGCATTATGTCGAGGCTTTGATTACGAGAGAAGGTAAAATCATTCATGAAAATGAACAAATCGCCTGCTTATTATTGCGGTAAGCCCAATGCCGTTTTTTCCACATACGGTCTCATAATCGTATCCGCTTCCTGCTGCGCCGACATCGCTGCCTGATCTACACTCAATTTGGGATCGTTGAGCAAGGCTGCCAATTGATTCTCCATCGCTTTACGCACCGCAACCGTTTCATAGGTGGCATACCACGGGTGGGCATACTGCAACTGAGATAACGCTATCGCTGCGCGTGGGTCCTTAGCCAGATACGTTTTCATTTCCGGCAGGTCATACGCAGCCATACGAGGAGCAAAATAGCCCGTAAAACGGCTCCAACTTCCACTCACTTCCGGGCTAATCAGATAACTCATGAACTGCCAGGCTGCTTTCTTTTGCGCTTCAGAAATACCTTTAAAACTCACCAAACTGGCACCACCAATGGTTACGCCACGCCGTTCTTTTTCTGGCATAATGGCGACACCCAGTTGGAAGTCTTTGGTGTTTTCACGCATAAAGCCTAACGCCCCAGTGCTGAGCATCGCCATCCCCAGCTTACCGGAGAAAAATGCCGCGCTGATTTGTTTGGAGTTAAGCACCCCACCCGGCATTACCTTGTCGCGATGCACCAGATTACGCCAGAATTGTAGCGCTCCCTTGGTGGACGCCGTGTTGTAATACACTTCACCGGGATAATCAGCGTTGTAATACGCACCGCCGTTGGCTCGAGCGAGTGCCGACAAGACCCAACCACCGTAGTCGTCATTCGTGGATGGCATCATGATCCCCCATTGCCCTTTTGCCGGGTCGGTCAACTTCTTCGCTATCGTTACCACTTCATCCCAATTCTTCGGCGGCTCGTTAAAACCAGCCTGCTTCAACATATCTTCGTTGTAATAAAGAATGGGCGTCGAATTATGGAACGGAATGGCATAGGTTTCTCCTAATACCTGCGCATTCTGATGTAACGCAGGCCAAAAATTCTTTGTCAGAAACGGCGTCGCTTTTTCGTTGCCAAACTTGAACAACTCATCCATCGGTAGAATTTCATCTTTGATGACCAGGTCAGCCGTAAAATTGGCAGACATAATCACCAGCGCCGGAGGATCGCCCGCTTTGGCTGCCGCTTCGGCTTTCACTTTGGTCGTGTCATAACCACCGGTAAAAATGCCGCGAACATCGACCTGATCCTGCGACTGGTTGTATTCTTTGATGATGCGCGTCATTTCCATGGTCAGCTTACCGTCAACCGGCGCAGGGAACATGAAATCAATACTTTGCTTTGCCAGCGCAGAACCAGACAACAGCATGGTCATCGCCAGCGCAATAATACGGGGCTTACGCATTTCTTTTCTCCTGGGATAAATTACGGGCGGTTTGCCCAGAAAACCAATGGCAATCTTGCGGTGAAAAATGAAGCACAAGGGACATACCGACAGTCGGTACGCCATCACGATTGGGTCGGCGATAGCGAATATCACCCAGCGGAGTCTCCACATGAATCAGGTATTCTGCGCCAAACAATTCCCGCTGCTTTACCGTCCCCGGTAGCCGCAATCCACCGTCTGATGCGGCCTGTTCGGTAATATGTTCGGGGCGAATCCCCAACAGCACTTCCGTTGCTGCGTGTGTTTCTTCATTGGCTGGCAACACAATGGTTTGCTCCTGCAAAAACGCCTGTCCATCAGCGCAAGGCAGCGTGAGCATGTTCATCGCGGGCGTACCAATAAAACCAGCAACAAAGGTATTGGCAGGATGGGAATAAAGTTGTTCTGGCGTACCAACTTGCTGCAATACGCCGCGATCTAGCACAGCGATCCTATCTGCCATTGTCATGGCTTCAATTTGATCGTGGGTAACATACACGGTGGTGGTTTTTAACTGCTGGTGTAGCGCCATAATGCCGTCTCTGACTTCGCTGCGCAGTCTGGCATCCAGATTTGATAATGGCTCATCCATCAGAAACAACCGAGGATCGCGTACAATCGCTCGCGCCATCGCAACGCGCTGACGCTGACCACCGGAAAGTTTTCCGGGTTTACGTTTGAGTAACGGCTCAAGCTGTAACAAGCTCGCGACTCGCCGCACACGCTGCGGATAGTCCGACTTCGGTTCGCCACGCATGCGCATACCGAACGTGATGTTTTGCTCTACCGTCAAATGAGGAAACAGTGCATAGTTCTGAAAAATCATCGAGAAATTACGCTGTTTCGGGCTCCACGCAGTGATGTCTTCTTGCCCCAGCAAGATTTGCCCCGCACTCACCGTCTCAAGGCCCGCGAGCATGCGCAGCAAGGTGCTCTTACCGCAGCCTGATGGCCCCACTAACACCAGAAACTCACCGTCAGCGATATCTAACGACAACGAGGCCAACGCCTGAGTTTGTTCAAATTGTTTACTAATATTGCGTAACTGAATCACAGACATTACTCATCCACCGGGCAACTGATACGAGGGTCATAGAGATAAGGACCGGAAAAGGATGTAAGCGCCTGGCTGTAACTCACCAGCCCCGTCACCGGAACATAACGGTGCATCACGACGGAAGCTGGCTCCAGATTGTAGTAAGGTGCCGCATCATGATGAAAATAAGGCACCTGATGTACCGTTCCGGGGACCGTAGCAATAATGGCCTGACGATACTGCGTCATGATTAACCGATGGGTATGGCCACAGAATATCCGCGTCAGTTGAGGAAACCGCTCAATCAGCATCAACAACTCATGACCATTTTCACAGGCGATAGGATCCATCTGTGCGGAACCCAGAGGAATTGGCGGATGGTGCATAAAAATAGCCGTTTCACGCTCCTGATTGTCGGTCAGTTGCTTCTCTAGCCAACCTAACGTTGACGGCGTCAACCAGCCTTTAGACTGTCCGGTCAGGCTGGAGTCAATAAACAGCAGACGCATGGGGAAATCGTCTACCGCATAACGGATATTTTCGGGATCGTCACCTAGCGCCGGACAGAGTGGGCGCATTGCATTCAAAAAATGGCGTTTATCATCATGATTTCCCGGAATCACATACAAAGGATAATCCAGCATGCGTAAGACTCGTTGCGCCACCTGATATTCTTGTGGTCGGCCACAGTTAACGATATCGCCGCTCACGACGACAGCATCCGGACGTTCAGGCAACGCATTGAGCTGATTAATGACATCAGCGTTCGCGCCATTCACATCAATGAACTCATATAACTTGCGGCCGTCACTGCGGAAATGCAGATCGGAAATTTGTGCCAGTAACATCACTCCCACCTCTTATTTAATGCCTGAAAAGCCAAAACTACTGAGAAACTGTTTCTGGAACAGCACGAACGCCAGCATCAGCGGCAAACAAACCAACAGGGTTCCCGCACAGATCAATCCCCATTGCCCACCGGATTCTGCACCCATGGCAAACGACACCAACCCGATCGTTAAAACCTGTTTATCGGGATCGTTCAGTACCATCAGCGGCCAGAGATATTCATTCCAGTGATAGGTAATACTGACCGTGGCAAACGCCAGAATAGACGGCCAGGTCATGGGGATGAGGACGTGAAAGACCACCTGCCACCAGCGGCACCCTTCCATCAACGCCGCTTCCTCTATTTCTTTGGCGATATTGAGAAAGGCCTGGCGCATCAGAAACACACCAAATGCCGAAGCGAAATACGGCATCATGACACCCGTTAGCGTATTCAATAGCCCAAGCTGTTTCAGCGTCATCATATTGGGCACCATCATGACAACCGGCATGATCATCAGTTGGATTAACAACAGATAAAACAACAGCGTTTTGCCTCGAAACTGGTGGTACGCGAAGATGTAGCCAGCGGTCGTTATCGTCACCAGCTGTACCAGAAACGTCCCGATCGCAAAGATCAGCGTATTCGCGTAAAGACGTAGCCAATCGGCGCTATCCCATGCGTCACGAAAGTTATCCAGCGTCAGCGGCAGGCGTGGCAGCAACGATGCCATGTCACTACCGAAACTGCCGGTACTGACAGAAGAAGACAACATCCAGATAAACGGACTAACCCACAGTATCGCGGCACAAATCAGTAATAGCGGTAACGTAAAATGCGTGGTCACACGCAGTGGATGGCGATTCTCAACGTTCATAGTGCGCTCCTTTTTCCAACACTTTCAGGTTCATCATGGAAAATACAAACAGCAGCACCAACGTTAAAAAGGTCGCGGCAGAGGCTTTGCCAAGATCGTGGGTATCATTCGCCAGATCCTGAATGTAGTAGAGCAGTACAGTGGTGGCATTATTCGGCCCGCCACGCGTCATCACTGCCACATGGTCAATTTGGGTAATGGCATAAATGAACGCGATGGTCACCACAAACGCGATAGTGGGCCGCAATAGCGGTAGGGTCACGTAGAAAAAAACCTGACGCCGAGACGCGCCTTCCATCAAGGCGGCCTCACGCGCAGAGGTAGAAATAGACTGTAATCCAGCCAGGAAAAATAGCATGTAGTAACCGGCAAATTTCCAAATGCCAATAACGCTCACGGCCACGAGCGCACTGTCGCTCATGCCAAGATAGTTGTTATTCATCGGCCCGAATGCTTTTGCCAGATAATAGTCCAGCAGACCCAGCCCAGGCATAAAGATGAACAGCCACAGCGTAGCCGCGCTCACTAACGGAATAATCATCGGGAAGAAAAAAGCGGTACGTAGCCAACGGTTAATCCGCGAATTTTCCCACAGTAGAACCGCCAGCAGCAGCGCCAGCAAGACGCCAGGAATGACCGTCATCAGGATGTACAACAGGTTATTCAACAATGCCTGCCAAAACACATCGTCCTGTAATAGACGAACAAAATTATCCATGCCGACAAACCGTGGCTGACCGGCATTCAACCGGGTGTCATACAAGCTGTCGATAACCGAACGGAATAAAGGGAAATAGGTGAAAGCGAAGAGAAAAACCAGCGTCGGCAACAACACAAGATAAGGGAAATATTTTGCTCGCATAGCGTGATGGTGACTCAATGTGAAACACAGAGGCATTACCATAGAGAGCAAGCATGTCAGAAAGGAGTCAGTTAAATGACAGTTTGTTTTCGGAGGGGAATAATTTCCTTGCTAATCTATCGTTTCCTATTAAACCAGCAATAGGTAACAACAGAACGCACAATAAAAATATTTCGTTTAAAAAAAGCCGGAAGGATCGTTGCGATCACTTTCTGCCTGCAATACGTTCTTAATAAGAGAGAATCACTTCCCCAACGATTCCTACCTTTGGTTCAACCTGAATTCTATAGTCGCATCCATTTACATTAAAAAAGAAAAAAAGATCATTAAATATATAATACACATCACTCATAATGGCATCTCTTTCATTCTTTCTAATAGACTCACCTATATCAAAACAAATATCACCATGAGGATTTATAATATAAGCCTGACTATCTTCTTTACTAAATGGTGATTTAATTAACGCGATTCCGGAATTATCCTGAAGAGGCAGGGGTATTATCTTGTCTGTATAAATAATCTCTTGCTTATTTTCGTTGCATAACCATGAAATGCCATATGGCAATAACTCAAAAACGTTTAAATGATTAAATGATTAAATGATTAAATGATTAACATTACTCACTTTATCATATTCACCAAGGTTATCTATTAATTTAAAATTACTTATAACATCCATATTAACACCCTATATTCAACTACAAACCAAGAGAATTATAACATCGACTTCAATTTTATTAACTCTTCTATTTCTAAGTTATTATACTCATCATTGAAATTAACATGGCAAATAAATTTTTTATCATTCCCCATTGCTGCGTATACTCCTTCAGACATTTCGCCAGGATCAAATAATCCTGGAGGATCTGAAAAGCAGCTATCCACCCCACACCAACTCACCACTGCTCTATTTTCAATAAAATACAATAATGTTTTCTCTGTTTTATTAAGCCAGTCATTTTGATACTCATTGAACTTAACGTCCCATAACCATACCACCCAATCATCACCAAATATTTTTTGAGATTTAAACTCAACATTATCCCAGATCATTGCAGGAAATCTTGGCAAAGAATAATTCACATCATTAGAATATGAATAAAACGTTTGTCCTTCAACCTCTCCAAGCGTACTATTCCAGTAAATACTTAACACTTCCCTGAGCTTCATCATTTCACTTCCTAATTCTCAATTTGTTGCAAGCATTTACTACAGTAAAAAGGAATACTTTCCTCATCGCTGGCCAGATCATTGCAATTACTTTAGTCTTCCCATGTTTTATAACGATCCGGCAATTCTTTAATAAGCCAGTATAAGATCTTGCCCCACCCAACCACAAAGCTGTTTTCGTAACTCTTTCAGTTCCCACGGCTTATATGCAGGGTCAATAACATCATAATTATCTATCGCCGTCAGTGCTTCTTTACCTAACGTAATGATATCAACATTTGTTGGCAACGCAGCAGCTAATGCAACATTTTCACTAGGACTCTCAGCCATATTCTTTGATTGCCTCGAACGCTGAATAATAAAATATTTATCACCGAATTCATAAACAATTGAGCTATGCTTTTGCATATAAATCCCTATAAATCATCCAATAGTTTAAAACCATTATTAATAAACAATAAAATTACCATTAGGCCACTCGCCATCCCAACCACAGGGAATATGCCCACGTTCATAAACAGACACCAGTTTATAAAAAAAGAGAGGTTGTTTTAATTTTTCTTTATATGCGTCTTCTAATAAATAATTAACTAAGTCCCACTTTACATTAGTTAATACTATATTCATATCAACTTCATCTATATTTGGAACCGTTGGTATAATAACATTCTCCACAAATTCTCGGGCTTCTTCAGCTAGTTTATTCCAGTTTTGGTAAATCACAGCATGTTTTTTAGCCAAAAAACCAGTAATCTCATTCCTAGCATCTAATGTGGAATTTTCCCATTCATCACTTTGAATTAAAATAATAAAGCTATCGAAATTAACCACTTTATAAAAAGAGTCATGACATTCTTGACTCACACGATTAAACCAATCTATCCCTTCAATCCTTTTTTTGGCAAGATCAGATATACTTATCATCTAGCCTCCCTATTTCTTCAGATATCTTTGATATACCCATACCACCAAGTACACCATATTCATCCCTAACTTTAAACACTTTATTTCACTTATGTCATTAAACCAACTAAAGAGTAACCATAAATTTTTCAACACGTTAGTGTCATTTTGGCGATTGACTTGGATATCAATCACTGTGGTACATAGAAGGATCATTGCGATTACTTAGGTCTTCCCATGTTTTATATAAAATAAAGTTAACTATTTATAAGTGAATTTATTTTTACAGAGACTAATGGATTCCACGCTATTTCTATCTTTGTATCCACCTCAGACAAAAGAACTTCAATAAAAACATATTCACCGCTTTTGTCTTTTCTTAATACAATATCTTTAACCCCTTCTGTCAGATACTGACTTACTACATGTTCATTAGAATAGAGTTTCACTTGAATCCAACCTTCCATGACATTATATGAAAACTCAATAGTCACACCATGATTGGATACTGTATAGGCCACACATTGTAAGTCAGAAGATATATAAGATGGTTCTGACTCAAAAAACGACAGAAAATCAATATCATCTGGGTAATTAATTATATTTCTCATTATCAACCTTACCCTTATGCCATATAAATACATCGATCATATCTTCACTTCATCTAATTGATTCGATAAAATTATCAGTCGATATTTTCCTTTCTTTGACGCCATTATTCATTCCAATTTTTAATAAAATAAATTGACTAGCTAAATCTAGCAGTAGTTTATTTTTTTCGTTCTGGATGATATGTCGATATCGAGAGAGCCTTATCTATTGCTATACCTACATTATCGATAGCCGCGTCAATAGGAAGAATGATGATATCATCGCTCATCATGCTTTCCCATGCCTTGATATTGTGATTATCAAAAGGAATAACTTTTATTTTTCCCTCATCAAAGTCTTTATAAAGAAGAACGATCCGGCAATTCTTTAATAAGCCAGTATAAGATCTTGCCCCCACCCAACCACAAAGCTGTTTTCGTAACTCTTTCAGTTCCCACGGCTTATATGCAGGGTCAATAACATCATAATTATCTATCGCCGTCAGTGCTTCTTTACCTAACGTAATGATATCAACATTTGTTGGCAACGCAGCAGCTAATGCAACATTTTCACTAGGACTATCTGTCCGACGTTTATCTTGTCTGGAGCGTTGAATAATAAAATACTTATCATTGTACTCATAAATAATGGCATCATATATTTTCATATCATTCCCTACGAACGACCGACAGTGAATCGTTCTATATCTCACAACCTCACACGGAGGAGGTCCAGTTCCCTTAAAGGTTGGAAGGAGCGAGTGATCGCATCCTGCCATTTTATATATCAATAAACGACTAAATTACCATTAGGCCAGTTGCCGTCCCAACCGCAGGGAATGTGTCCTGATTCATAAATACAAATCAGAGAATCAAAAAATAGTGATTTTTTTATTTTATCTTTATATGCATCTTCAATTAAGTAGTGAATAATATCCCATTCAATACACTGTAGAAGCAAAACATTATCAAAACCATCTAAATCAGGTATTCTTTTTGATAATTCATCTCGCCAAAAAGTCTTAGCGTCTATCGCCAGGCTATTCCATTCTTGTAAAGCAGAGGGATATTTAATTGAAAGATACCCAGACATATCGTTGGACTCCTCCAATGTAACATTTTCCCAATCAGGGCTACTTAAAAATAACATCGCTTCGCCAAAAGAGTTCGCGACTTTAACATTAGGTACAAAAAATTGGTCACCGACATGAGAAAACCAATTTATTTTTATTAATCTATTTACAGCATGGAAAGATATTTTCATGATTTATCCTGATCGATTCTTCCATAAAGCCTAGGTGCTTTCATACCACCATCTATTCCGTATACAATATCCTACCACCTAATTTACCTCACTCACAGATAGTCTCGCAATCTCCAAAGATTTTTCGATGTTTGAGTGTATAACATATTAACCGAATACCGAGCATTAAGCGGCAACGATTCAAGCATATAGACGGACCGACTCTCTTCCAAAGTTCCACGACATACACCTACCTATACACTGCTGCTGGCAGATACATTGGTCACTAACCCACCAAGATGTCTGATACCATAATGGTGAAATGCGGCAGGATTATTATTGAATCGGAGATTAATTGATAGTAGATAACCTAATCATAAAATAAAAAAATTAAATCAGAGACTCTTCTATTTCACTCAATAAAAAATCGGCAAAGCTTTGTGCGATCACGATTTTATTATTACCTCTCTTGAATGAAAGCTCAGTTTCTACAACAGCAGCTTCTCCCGTTTTACCCAGCATTAATGTATCTATAGAAAAAATTGGACCATAACCAGATGACTTTATTTGTATCATCGCGTTATCAATGTTACCTAGTTTTCTCGCTTCGAGCGTCACATATCGCACATCAGGAGCTGAGGTAGCTGCAAAACCTTTTTTTGATATACCGTAAAATGATTCTCCATTAAATGTGAGTGTTCCATACTTGCGGAGAAAAATCTTATATGACTCGGGGAATGAAACACCTAAGACCGACTCATAATTAATAATATCCTCGTCTAAGGCAGTGCCACTGCCATAGTGAGATTCTCCACTGTCAGTCATTATTCTTTCAACTTTAAGAAATAACTCATCAATCATCGGTTTTTCCTAAAAAAATCAAGCATCTTTTTTTTACAAAATTCCCTCATCAATTAAAATAACTTAGATTCATTGATGGGTAAGCGCTATACCCTAAATAACAATTGACAGATTCCATACCATTACTTTTAAAATCCACATTCCCAATTACATCACCATTTTCATTATATAAAATCGGAGAAATTTTCAGATCACTTCTAGTTTTCATTACATATCCAAAAATAATTAAGCCAGTGATTCTTTTATTTGATTGAGAAAAAAATCGCCGAAGTTATCTGCAATAATAGTTTTTTCACCATGCATTTTAAAAGCCAAAGATGTTTCTACCACTACTGACTCACCGGCCTTTCCCGTTACATCAGTATCTATAGCATAAGAAGGCCCATAACCCGATGATTTAATTTTTATCATTGCACTATTGATATCATTCTGTTCTCTTGCATCTTTTGTTAAAAAATAAACACAAGGGACCTCATTAGCGTCTTTACCATCTTGTGTAATTCCATAATATGTATTACCACAAAAAGATAACGCTCCATATTTTTTCAAAAAAAGCTTATACGACACAGGAAAGTCGACACCAAGCAAAGCTTCAAACTCATTTATTTCTTCCTCGCCAACACCACCAGTGAACCGAATCCTCTCACCGCTCTCTTTCATTTTTTCTTCTGCTTCATCAAGAAAATTCATATATTCCCTCTAAAAATAAAATGACCTTGTTTTCCAGCATAATTTTCCCATTTATTAAAATTACCACAATTCATTGACGGAGGGAAATTATTATACACTCTCCCTACTCCGTCAGAACCGACTCATACTTTAAACCATTAATTTAATCGTTTTCACTATGGAAAGTAATTGATACCTCAGCCATTGCCCCGGTTCATCTTGAGTAAAACTCAGATTAATTTATAGCGACTAACCTGACCATAAAATGGTTGAAAAAACTGGGTAACCGATTCCAGGTTTTATTATTTACCTCTTAAAAAACCAGCCAACTGTTTTGAGTATATGACATTATTAGCTTTATTTATAACTTCAACAACATAATCTTCAGTGATATTAAATTTATTAAGATGATAGTAAAACACAAAATCATTGGGATGATCTGTTATGATATTCTCTTTATAAATAGAATTGTTCCCACTGATAATTTCAAAATCAAGAAAAAAACTATCTAAAGTTAACCGGCATTTCAAAACACCTGTCATCTTATAACCTTTTAATTTCTTTTTCTTAAAAATCCATTCATTTACGAACCCAGACTGCTCAAACTCATTGATTGCATTAACTATGATGTCCTTAGGCAAATGATATCTATCGTCAACCTTATCTAAGCCATCCATGACAAGCCTTGAGAAATATTTATTCAATGCATCTTTCGACGTATTCCGATATTCACTTTCGTCAATAAATATCTCAACACCAAGAACATTGCTTGAGTTTACATATGGTTGACTATTTGGTTCGTTTCTACCAATAAAGCACACTCTATTAAACCCTATAGTCTCACATTTAGCTTCTTTTACCTTCCGACCAAGATAATTACATAACGACCTAGTTAACTCTTTAAACGGATATGTAAATTCCTCTCCGTAATCCTGAATCTCTGGATAAAGATATATATCTTTTAATATCATGATATCTTACATCCCTAGGATCTAAAATCCGTATATATTTATTGCCTTTATTTATTTTCCATTCCAACTTTTTCCTGACTTCAGACCATCAGGCTCTTAGCAAACAATTATGGAACTATATTTCTCTGCCTACCTCTTTATTCCATTTACGGACGTGAGTATTTCACGAGAAGAACTTAATTCACCATTTGACCCGACTTCAGTTTGAATTAGTTCACACCAATTTTAACTACATTTCCCGTACCGTTATCGATAATCTCATAATCATGTTGGGCTTTCTGAGAGTACTTAGCGTTACCATTTGGTTTATTTTTTTCACCCTCTTGTCCCGTCAACCCTAGCTGATCAGCTCACATTAACTGGTTATGAACATCCCTCTGCGGCCAGGCATTAGATATAAGTAGATAGTTAATCATTAAACAACCGCAACTGAGCGGTAATAAAATAAATCTGGAAGGATTGTTAAAACCGACTCTAACTTTATTATTTAAATTTCTTCTACTTCATACTTTGTGGATAACTTATCAAAAAAGAAAATCATCAGTGAAAATAGCTTATCTCTTTCAATACCATTTAAATTATTTAAAATAAAAATCCATTTTCATATTTTTCTATTGAAAAAAAGACCCATTCAGCACTCCACGGAGTGGTAGTAACACTAACATAAGAATAATTCACTTAAAAATCCACATTATTCAATTGTCACCTTACAATAAAAACCCTTCATTTTTTCATTTGCAGTAATTAACTCATAGACAAGGTTACCACCAACAAAACATCTTGCATAACAGGTTAGAAATGAATATTGAACAAAGCTAACAAATGAAAAAAACATCTTATTGTAAAATACTTCACTAGAAGCATTCCCTTTCAATAAGACCTCATATCCGTCTTCAATAATTTTTATTTCACAATTCAAGATAAACTCTTGCGATAGGAAAAAATCTCTCATTTCAAAATAAATCCCAGAATCAACAACTACAGTTATTTCATTTAATTTCTCATAAAACATAACTCACCTTAATTTAAAAATATATTCACCATCATTAGCACTCTAGGATGAGAACAGACAATTACGATTTTTATATATCTTCATTTGTAATAACGGCATGCCCTCTTATTCTGATAGCCTCATGCTGGTCTACCTACTGGCCCTGCTAACCGTACTGAAAGACTGTCCTTAATCGAAACGAATATCCCAACTGCGTTATCACTCAGCACTTGCGATAATATTTTTTGCTCCGGTACGGTGAGGCCCCACTATCAGAGGTTAGCCTTAAAGGCCGCTGACTGGAAGAACCGGTGTTTATGACCGGGAGGCCGATAACGGTGAAGGTTGGGCGCGGAAGACTGATGGTTGAACGGAAATTAATCTCTGACATAACACGGAATAAACAGCAGATAAAATAAAACCAGAAGGATCATTAGGATCGCTTTCAATTTACCCCTCAACTATTCATATATTACTTTACACTTACCAACAACATCAAAAACATGATCGTAGGTGCTTAATACTAATCTCCTATTATCTTTTTTATATTCCCCTTCAACTTCATCAAAACTTGATGAAGTATATTTTTCATAGGGATAATCATCGACCTTATATATGGTTAAGATCTCTATATTAGAAAATAAAAAAATTATAGAAACATCCTCTTCATGCCTTATTATTGGTTTACATGCTGCCAGAGACAAAGATGATTTAATAATTAATTCGAATGGGTGAAGCTTCAACTCAGTATTTAATAAAATAAGAGCATCCCTCCCATAAATGATACCATACTTGGTTTCTACAGCGCTCATGTTCATATTAACTACAACCTCTTGTTTTTATCGACTTACCACGCCTATCTTAGGGACTCAAACCTCTTTAGCTGCATAAAAACGCCTGTTATCTAAACTAAATACTGAATGTTTATATGCACCTTGAGAAATAAACCCTTTCTGTACATCAAGAATAAATATTTCATGCTAGCTTCGCGAACCGGTTCAATTTGATTAGCGTATGATGGGGCATTTATTAACCGATCTTTAAGCTCATTAACATCTCTTCTATTATCAAATATTGGATTGATCTCATCTTGATGATGAATAAAACAGTTTTAGAACTGACAGATGATAACCCTAGTGGATCGCTCCAAGTGATAGGTTTTTAACATACGTATAAGTGTTTAATCTGCCAAGTTGATCTTACCCAGAGCGCACCCATGCTTCATGGCAAGCGATTATCGGATAATGGAAGGTGGAAAGATCGAATGGATCATTTCCGGCATCTTGAATTACTCATATATTTTTGCAGCTTGTAATATATCGGCCAAGCCAGCCCAGTCGATATTAGGTTCTGGTCGATTCACATTTTTGTAAAACCCATCCATATCTTCAATCCATGATGCCATTGCTTCTAAATAAGTAGGAAGATCCTTATTCTCCCATTTTTGGGGATTTTTTCTTACATCATCAGCCAAAAAATTAATCAATTTTACGATATCTTCTTTATTTCTCACTGGAGCTTTAACTAAATCCACCGATGGATGACAATCATCATTCATATCAACCTCCTATAATCTGATTCATTCCATTACCTCGTTTTAAAATAATATTTCCCCGTTGGTCTTCGTGGTCATTTTTCACATTTAACCTGCTATTTCTTTAGGTCTCGCCCATTATACTGGCACTTCATTAATTGCTAGCTACTTTAAATGCAGCCAAACGGCGATGACCGAGCATCTATATTTTATTTTAATAATCTTTTAATAATTTAATTTTCAGGTAAATCAGATGCGTTCAATGAGCTATTAGATAATAGTTTCAGCATTATCTAAGACAGTATGAGTATCGATTTTATTTTTAATCGCGCATTACATGACATGAACATCTTTATGATTTAAACTACATCCCGCCAACCCAAAGGATCAAACAACATAATCGGATTTGGAACATAAACATAGAGGTTAAAACCGTCTTCGCTATTAATATATAGTGAACCACACTATATATTTTAAATAATCACACGGTGTATATAAGATTATATAGAATAGTTTCTTCTCTATCAGGTAAATTCAAATATTCAGCAAGGCCTATTTTTATGAAACTCTCTTCATTAACCATAATCCCCCTGAACGCTATAGATGATATGATTGAAGAGAAAATCGCATCATCACCAACATATTTTTTAAGTGACATTATTTTTTTATTATTGTTTTTTAAAACATAATAAGAATAATTCATTAATATAAAATTTGATATAAATAAGTTTCCATTTGACTGATACTTATTAAAGCAGTCTATTAAAGAATCAAATATTATTTTCTTTGATTTGTTGTAACTTAACAAAAAAAACTCAGGATTAATAAGTTCTTTGTTAACATCATTAATCGGGGGGAGAGGGATTTTATATTTTTCTGAGAATAAAAAATCAATGACAGAAAGTTGGAATGATTTAATATTTATAATGGCTTCCTTATCATTAATATCTTCAACTTTATCGTAAAATTCGATTATATATTCATAAAGATTAATATCACCTAGTTTTTCCGACTTCAGAAATAATTTGTTATTATAAACATAAAATCTATTGTACACATCATCATCAATGCCGAGCTCAAAGCATAAGAATTTGAAAAAATAATTTACATCTCTCTCATCACTTTTATTTAATTTTAGAAACGTTAACTTAAAAACATAAAAAAGGACATGAATATCTTTATTCATCCGTTGTCTGTTATCTATTTGTAATAAATAACCAAATCTGGAAAGCATTATTTTTATAGCATAACAATCGTTTTCACTAAAGCCTATGCCCCGTATTATCTTATCTACTTTCCCTTTTGGGAAAAGATCATACCATCTTGTCAAAGGATGCAATCTACCATTTTCTTTTCTAACAGAAATCAAATAGAGATCTCTTTCATCCTCCTTATAATAATAAGGTAAAAAATCTTTTCTGTAACATCTTGGATTGATAAAGTTTTCAAGCTTATAAAAAAACACATCAATAATATTTATGCAACTGTCCTCCCGCACGCTTTCCATTCCCCACCTCTCCATTTATCTCAATATTAAATGATTTAATTGAATGGTTAAATTTATCAATCACATTACGACCAATATTCTTTGTTTTGGGTTAATTCGATTAGAAAAAACACCGTTTTTTAACTCTGTTTCTTTGTAATGCACAGTACTAATATCCTGAATGCCAGCCTCTCTTAACACTTTTATATTTTAGCGGATTTTTCACCTACAACACCTTTAGAGCTGATATTAGGAAACCAATAACTTAATAATTAAAACCTCATCCATCTTATATATCAGATTCAAGATGTAATACTACATTCAATTTCTTTTGCAACAAAATATACATCTGACATACGGTAATCACTAATATCTTCCATAGCATCAGAATATGGAGAAAAATCAATATAATGAATCTCATCTATACATTGATAAGATATACCGTTACTCATTACTGTATTGCTACATTTGATTTTTTGCTTAACAGTAAATTCAACCAACCCTTTCAATTCAAATTTTACATTAACCCATTCATTATCGGACTTCCTTATAACCGATACTTCAACAATTACACTGTCAAAAGAAGTAAAGTTAATTTTTTTAATAAGCCCATCATACCCATTCATTATTTCATCTAGCATATCTATGATCATAAAATATCTCACTTTCCTATAGGTGTGCGAGATTCAATTCCCGGGAGAAGAGCATCCCATACTGAAGGTATATCTGAATGAGGATAACGTGGTTTACCAGGGACCATGTCCAGATGCTGGATTATTAGGCTCAGAGAACAGGTGATAATGACCAGATTCTATCCCATGATTTTTTTAAATCCACATGTCCAATTACATTGCCATTGTCATCATATATTGCATTTTGAACAACTTTTTCTGTTTTTGGATCAATATACATGGAACTCGGGGAGTTTCCCTTCCTTGCTGCGCTTCACACGCCGCCAAATCGTCTACACGGTACTGCTGCTGACCGATAAACTGGTCTCCATCCCACCGATGTACCACCCACGCTACCGCCTGCGCTGAGGAGAGTTGTCCCTTGCACATCTTCTGAATTCGGCGACCAAACGCATAGTAACAAGACCGCCACCGCGCACCGTCCGGTAAACTTACCCGGTCCACCGCATTCTGCACTTTCAGCGAATTATCCAGGCTATGCGCCATCTACGACACCTCACACAGGTTTTGTTCACTGTCGTAGCCAAATAGCCTCGCCTAACGCAGCAACAGCCCGTCAGGTTCCGTTTGTGACGTAGCGTACCACTGCCGTTACTGCTCCAATGCTCTTCTCTCGCCGACATTATGATTGAACGGGACGGTAATGAGGCAGAAGGCACAGACTGGGTAAGTGACAACGGTAAACTGACACTGGCAGGCAACTGGCTCACTCTGAGCGGGTTACTTGGTCAACCGTTAAGTATTGACGTACTACTCGATAGGTTAACAATTCGGGCAGATTTAGGGAATATGCTGGCATAATAATATAGATCGCAAAAAATAAAAAAGCTGGAAGGATCTTTGTGATCGCTTCCAGCCATTATTTATCTATTCATCAAGGTAATTTTCTTTTAGTTATTTTTTTATTACCAGATAGATCATATCTATAGTCAATACAATAATGATCAAGTGCTTTATCTACTGGAACAACTTTCACACCTTTTATTTTTGAAAAAACATCAATAGATGATTCAGACACAAATAAAAAGTGATGAAGCAATGTCTTACTAATTGAAAAAATATCGTACTTACTCACACTCTCATTAAATTTCAAATCATATGGAACCAAATTCCCACGTCGATCCTCTTCCAATGTAGAGCTAGATGTATCTATAAGTTCATTATCACCTATAAAATAAACATATTTTAAATCACTGCGCAACGTAGCGCCATCTTTAATAGAAACAGCAGTTATATTCTTAGTCACAAAATGACTTGTATCAACACCATTAATCTTTTCAAAAAAAGCATCAGACATTATATGCCCCATGCCATGATTGTAATAATTAAACTTCAATGCACCGATATTTCTACGACATAATAAAAACAAATTATCAGGACAAGAATCATCCAAGATGTAATTTGGGAATGAATACTTTGAACCTTCATACTCCCATTTATCACTAACCTGCTTTTCAGTATCAACCAATGCGTGAAGATACCGCGGAATTAAAGAAGAATGGTAATCATTCATTAAAACATAGTACATTAATCCATCCTCCCACATTTAGTTTGTGGTAATATCACCACATCACAATTCATTTTATATCAATTTAAAGTCTTCTTACAGCATCTTTTGTATATAACTATTTACAACCATACATAAATTTAATATTTTTAAATTCTCAACGAACATCGTCTGATATAATCATTATGATTACTACTACGAAATATACTTATATCTTTTCCTAAATCAACATCCATTACGATTTTATATTCATGAATATTTATTCCATTAAAATATGAATTAATTTTTATCACTCATTCTTTTCTTGCCTAAAACTCACGATTCTTTTTCCTAAACCTCAATAGGAATAACATGATGAACAGATAACTTATCTCCAATCTATCCTCCGCCATCAACCTTAAGGGCCGCTGCTCGAAAAGTCCGGTGTTATCACCAGGATGCCCGTTACCGCCATGGTAGAAAGTGGGAGGAGGATCATTGAGACGAAGATTAATTTATAGCAGCAGTTCTGACCATAAAATAAAAAGCCGGAAGGATCGTCAGATCGCTTCCGGATTTATAATTGAAAATTAAGACATTAAGTGTTCAAAAAATAACTCAACCTCTTGCTTATCCCTAGATTTCAAAAGAACATCTTTATATTTAGATGATATTTTATCTTCACCTTTCATTTTTAAAATAACCAATGATGGATAAAATGTATTTTCTACAATCCAGTCTTCATTGGATACGGCGGAGAACCAACCCAAAGAATAATTAGCACTTTTAATCACCTGTTCACGCCAATTACCTACTTCATCCAATTCATCAAAAAAACACATCCATATTGAAAACCTTTTCCTAAATTCATCTAAAGACTCATTACCATCCTTGAAGCATCTCCAATCACTTAGAGAAGCAACTGTGCTATTACTTAATCTTGTTTTTATAGATCCTTCTATGTCCTTATCACTCCAGTTGGGAGGGTATTTATATCTCTCATCTTTCAAAACACGCTCTAAAACACCATTTACAGAATGCATTAGGCTTTCATTTAATAGATTCAACCTTAAAGAAAGTGAGAAATATTCTTTGTTTTTTGAAACAAGAATCTCATATTGATATTTATTACCCCCCTCAGCATCAAACTCAAAAAAACGCTGTTTCTTTAATGAGAATCCATTATTTTCAAAAAACGGACTGATTACATTAACAATGGATTCAATTATTTCTAGAGAATTAATTTTTTGTTCTGATAGTCCACTAAGGGAATGCTTAAATCTTATATTTGGATCAGAAAAAAAATGAACATTCGCCATATCGCCTCCTATTTTTTACCTTTACCCGTTTGTTTCTTTTCGCAGCCTCACCTATAGCCCCTGAGATCCATATTTAAATCCAGTATCAGCCTCAAACTTGTGAGCGCTACCTACATGCAGATAACTATAACATTCATGTGTGACAAGTTATCATATACCCGTCATACTTCAAGTTGCATGTACGTTGGCTGCGTTCGTTACTCGACTCATCCATAAGCCTCGCCCCGTTGGGGTCAGCGCAAGCGCTGTTCAAAAACGCCTTGCCGTTTTTTTCCTGAAACTTGAATTATTTTGGGTATAGTCATTTCATTCGTTTTAGAGTTATAACCAACATGGTGACTAATCCATTTTCTAGCTTACTTTCAATCTAAATAAAACGTTATCGGGTTCTTCATGCAATTTTGTTGTTATTATTATTTCCTCTCCTTCCATAACAACATCCTTAAATTTATAATGATATGCCAGTTCATCGGGTGGAGTAATTAATATTACATTATCAAACAAAATATCTCCCCCTCGCATAACTTTTAATGAAAGTTGAAAATCACTAATGGAATGATTACAAACAAGAGAACATATTAAATTCTGTTTTTTAAAAACCTTTCTTTTATGCACCCATTCATTCACATACCCTCTACGCTCAAATTCACAAATAGAAGACGTTATTTCAGAAACCGGCAACACCTCGCCACACTTATCCAATCCTGACTTTAAAACCTCAATAAAATAATCATTCAAACAATCAATTTCTGTACTTTTATATCTAGCTTCATCAATATAAACATCAACATTAAGTACATTTGATGAATTAACCAAAACATCTTTAGATGGATGTTTTTTGCCGACAAAGCAAACCGTTCTAAATCCTTCGGTATTATATTTTAAATCTTTTATTTTCCTTTCAAGAAAATTACATATAGACCTACTTTGCTCCTTGAAAGGATACGTTACTTCCCTTCCATAATCGTCTAATTCAGGGAAAAGATAAATATTTTTCAATATCATGGTCTATGATGTCTCCGTGGTTCTAACGTACTTCTATGTTTATCAGCATTTTTAAGTTCCCCATCCAAAATTTATCCTGACTCCTGGGCTAGCAGGCTCTTGGTGAACAACCCTGGCACTATATTTCTCTCTGCCTATCTCGTTATTCCATTTACGGGCTTGGCTATTTGTACAAGAAAAGCTTAATTCACCCTCTTGGCCCGCCAACCCCAGCGGGTCAATCTATTACAACGGTAATCCCTTTTCCCAGCGCGATCTCACTTCAGCAGGCGGCAGCGGTGGGAATTTAACGCCGCGATCCAACAACAGCTGTTTGACCTTCAGCGCCCAAGGATAATGAGGCGATTTTGGGGACATAATGGATAAGCTGTCCTCAACACTCCAGGCTAAGCTGGCTCCCGTAGCCGAATAGGTATTAACATTAGCGCCCTGCTCAATCAGCCAATAGGCGATTTCATACTGGTTGAGATAAGCAGCATAGTGAGCACTCGTTGTTTTTTGCCCATCCGTTAAATTGACGTCAGCGCCACGCTCTACGAGTAATTTAATATCAGCCCAGCGTTCTTCGTTAATGGCACCAAATATTGCCGGTTGTCCGCGTCGCCCAATCGCATTTGGGTCGCCCCCTGCATCCAGAATAATGCGGAGCCAGTCGGGATCTTTTGCACCCGCCACGGAATTGACCGCACTGTCGCCGAAACCGTCTTTATAGTTCGGATCGACACCTAGCTTAAGCGCCAGCGTGACGGCTTTTTTATCCTTGGTCTCATAAATCAGCCACAGCAACGGCGTCACGCCTTCTTTTCCCTGAATATTCAGGTTAACACCCTGCAACAGTTGATGACGCGCCGATGTTTCGTCACCTTTTTGAATATTTTCCAGTACCGCCACCACAGGCGGTTCAAAAAGCTCACTCGCCCGCATACTGTGTCCTCCTGCCTGACAAGCGGTTAATAGTGTCAGACCAGCCACTAGCCAATACCGCCACCTCAAAGAGATTCTCCTTTTTCCCAGCGTTCACGAACTTCAGTTGGCGATAACGGTGGAAATTTAATGCCACGATCCAGCAACTGCTGCTTTACCTTCAGCACCCACGAGTAATAAGGCGATTTAGTGGACATAATGGATAAACTATCGTGTATCCGCCACGCCAGACTACTGCCCGTTGCAGAATAGGTATCAACATTTGTACCCTGCGCAATCAACCAATAAACAATTTCGTACTCATTCACATAAGCGGCGTAAAGCGCACTATTTCTTTTATTTTGATCTTCTAAATTCAGATCGGCTCCCTTCTCAACGAGTAGCTTAATATCGTCCCAACGTTGCTCATTAATGGCACCAAATATTGCTGGTTGTCCACGTCGCCCAATCGCATTTGGGTCGCCCCCTGCATCCAGAATAATGCGGAGCCAGTCGGGATCTTTTGCACCCGCCACGGAATTGACCGCACTGTCGCCGAAACCGTCTTTATAGTTCGGATCGACGCCTAGCTTAAGCGCCAGCGTGACGGCTTTTTTATTTTTCGTCTCATAAATCAGCCACAGCAACGGCGTCATGCCTTCTTTTCCCTGAATATTCAGGTTAACACCCTGCGACAGTTGATGACGGGCTGCTGACTCGTCACCTTTTTGAATGCTTTCCAGTACCGCCACCACAGGTGGTTCAAAAAGCTCGCTCGCCCGCATACTGTGTCCTCCCGCCTGACAAGCAGTTAATAACGGCAGGCTAGCCAAAAGCCAAGACCACCATTTCAAAGAGGTTCACCCTTTTCCCAACGTTCTCTCACTTCAGCAGGCAACAATGGTGGAAATTTAACGCCGCGATCCAGCAGTTGCTGTTTCACTTTCAACGCCCAAGGGTAATGAGGGGATTTAGTAGACATAATGGATAAGCTGTCTTCAACGGTAAAAGCGAGATTACTGCCCGTCTCATCATAAATATTGATATCTGCACCTTGTTCTATCAGCCAATATACAATCTCGTATTTATTCAGATAAGCAGCATAGTGGGCGCTGTTGACTTTGGTACCAGAAACGAGATTTAAATCGGCGCCTCGTTCTACGAGTAATTTGATATCGGCCCAACGCTCCTCACCAATAGCACCAAATATTGCTGGCTGACCAAGACGCCCAATCGCATTTGGATCGCCTCCCACATCCAAAACAATACGAAGCCAGTCTGGATCTTTTGCGCCCGCCACGGAATTGACCGCACTGTCACCGAAACCGTCTTTATAGTTCGGATCGACGCCTAGCTTAAGCGCCAACGTGACGGCTTTTTTATTTTTCGTTTCATAAATCAACCACAGTAACGGCGTGATGCCTTCTTTTCCCTGAATATTCAGGTTAACACCCTGCGAAAGTTGATGACGTGCTACCGCTTCATCACCTTTTTGAATGCTCTCTAATACCGCCACTACAGATGGCTCAAAAAGCTCACTCGCCCGCATGCTGTGTCCTCCCGCCTGACAGGCGGTTAACAACCCCAGAATAACGACGCCCAACCATTTTATGCGTGCCAACCATTGCATTATATTCCCCTGAATGTATTGGTTATCTTCCTTTTCCGCGTTACCTTACCAGCACCACTTTACCATCTATTATTGAAAAATAAGGTCTGTAAGCAAAAACAATTTTTCCATCACTATTTACAAATCGTAGTGGCGAGTTCTGGAAAAAACCTACACCTAAACGAAATAACCGCCCATCACGATATTTTATTATTTTATATTTATTCCATTCTATTGGTAGAGGCGTAAGTTCTTTATCAATTACATGCTGTGGAAAATCGGTAGAAATAAACATCATTCCCGTTGTAGCACCTTCTGCAAAAGCCATTTCTTCATTTGAGATCTGTGTGACTTTTTTCAAGCCCTCAATATCGCGCGCCTTCATCATCGACCAAATATCTGCATAGGCCATTTTGATCTTAGGCAGATCGTTCTCCGTAACAGGGGTAGCATTGACCCACGCCCAGTTCGATAAGCCAGCGATATGCACAGTTCCCGTGACCTTATAGAATCCATAATCTTTTTCATCCTTGGTATAGCCTTCAGATACAGTGGCGCTATTAGACGTATTGACCGAGTCGCTCGCCGTAATCCTACCATTTTCATTCACGCTTAATTTGAACTTCGCGATTTCTGTACTGATTGTCTCTGTATTTTTAGTGACGATTAACTGACAGGATGAATCTGGGAACAGAGTCTTGGGATTTTTATGATCCAGTGGAGCCATTAATAATTCGATATCATTCTGTCCATTTTCTAAAAATGCCGTCAGGTTAAATCCCGTCGACATCGTTCCTTCTCTGGCTCGTCCGGTATCTGCCGCGGGGAGATCATTGACTCTTAAAAGGCAAGAGCTTTTGTGTGACTGAAAAGAAAATAGATACTTTTCGCTAACGACTTCGCTTGCCTTAACAGGACAAACCGCTAACATAAGAAAGAAAAAGGTCATATTAAAAAACATTAACCCAATACTTCGAAATGATTTTTCCAAAACTTTCATGAATTACCTATTCCTTTTCATCATTATTATACCCTAAATAATTCAAGTTTCAGGAAGGCGGCAAGCGAAGGAATCCCGATGAGCTTACTCAGGTAAGTGATTCGGGTGACTGAACGCAGCCAACGCACATGCAACTTGAAGTATAACGGGTATAGATTTTTTCCGAGTCCGAAGACATCCCACTGTATAATTCACACAAACCTTCACCGTGATTTCTTCGTGGTAAAATACCAAATCCAGCGTATCTTTTGTAGCCGTATGTAGCCCCAAACACTCTTTTTCCACTGCCTTTCTACCAATCGCCAATACGCCTTCTGCGATATAAAACAGGACGCCCACTCGAACATTCGCTCCCGAAATCAACGTGAGTGCGACTTCTGCCGGTTCATCTTTTTGTCACTCATTTTTTGTTCGATGGTTGTATCATTCCAGTTGGCTATGTAGTCATGTTTTGTTTTGATCTTTTTTGAAACCAACGATTCTGTTAAATCATGATTTATTTTATAGAGTTCAATCTCAATAGCAGGAGAGTCATTCTTATCTTTGATTAGGCCATCAGAAAATATATCACTTAAATAAAAATCAAAATTAAACCCTTTCTCTTCTTTTATTTTTAGCGAGACACTCGGTGAGGGTGAATCGAGTTGACCTATAAAAAACATCCTACCTTTCGATAAGGGAGCATTCCAGAAAACGAAATTAACTTCATCACCTTTTTCATAGAGTTTAATAGGGATATCGATAGGCTCGTCGAAAACTATTTTCGGGGACAGAAAAAAGTAAGGGGTGTCAGAGAAAGGCACAGGGAACCAGAAGTTCCCTGCTCAATGTGATTTAGTCGCAGTGAATCGGGACACAGGAACAGAATAGATTACGATCGCCGTAAACATCATCCAGACGTTTTACGCTCGGCCAATACTTATGTTCGCTTCCAGCCGGGAAGACCGCCAGTTCTCGACTATAAGGATGCGCCCACTCGCCGACTAATTCCGCTTGTGTATGAGGCGCATTCACCAGTGGATTGTCATCCAGCGGCCATTCGCTGCTTACCACACGAGCGATTTCAGCACGAATCGATAGCATCGCTTCAATAAAGCGATCCAGCTCAACCTGACTTTCTGATTCCGTCGGCTCAACCATCAACGTTCCCGCCACCGGAAATGACATCGTGGGCGCATGGAAACCGTAGTCGATCAGACGTTTGGCGATGTCCATCTCGGTGATACCGCTGCTTTCTTTGAGCGGCCGAATATCAAGGATACACTCATGCGCCACGCGTCCCTCTCGTCCGGTATAGAGCACAGGAAATGCAGCCTGTAACCGTGTGGCAATATAGTTCGCGTTGAGGATCGCCATCTGACTCGCCTGCTTCAGCCCTTCGGCCCCCATCATGCGAATGTACATCCAGCTAATGGGCAAAATAGAGGCGCTACCAAATGGTGCCGCCGATACCGCGCCTTTTTCAGTCAGGATACCCTCCATTTTCACCACCTGATGACCAGGAACAAACGGGGCCAAATGCGCCTTTACCCCTATCGGCCCCATCCCCGGCCCCCCGCCCCCGTGCGGGATACAGAACGTTTTATGCAGATTAAGGTGAGAAACGTCCGCACCGATATAACCCGGAGTGGTAATACCCACCTGCGCATTCATATTGGCCCCGTCCAAATAAACCTGACCGCCATACTGATGCACAATCTGGCATACCTCTCGAATGGTTTCCTCATAAACGCCATGAGTCGATGGATAGGTCACCATAATGCAAGCAAGCTGTTCGCCTGCGGCCTGTGCTTTTTCACGCAGATCGTGCAAATCAATATTGCCTTGCTTGTCACAGGTCACCACCACCACCCGCATGCCCGCCATCTGTGCAGAGGCTGGATTGGTGCCGTGAGCGGAACTAGGGATCAGGCAAATATCACGCGCAGCCTCGTTCCGACTCTCGTGATAGCGACGAATCGCCAGCAACCCCGCATACTCCCCCTGCGCTCCCGAGTTCGGTTGCATACAGACCGCATCATAGCCGGTAAGCTGTACCAGCCAACCCGATAATTGTTCGATCATCTGTCGATAGCCAATAGCCTGATCGGGTGGACAAAACGGATGCAGTTCCGCAAATTCTGGCCAGGTAATCGGCAGCATTTCCGCCGCCGCATTGAGCTTCATCGTACAAGATCCCAGTGGGATCATCGCCTGATTAAGCGCCAGATCTTTACGCTCCAGACGATGCAAATAACGCATCATCTCCGTTTCACTGTGATATCGGTTGAAAACCGGATGTGAAAGAATAGCATCGCGGCGTTGTAAACTAAGCGGGATCACGTCCGGCTGTTGGCTGATTACCGTGTCCAGCACATCAATATCCAACTGGTGTGCGTCCCCCAACAGGATATCGAATAACGCCAATACGTCATCGCGCGTCGTCGTTTCATCCAGCGTCATCCCAACGGCACCATCGAGATCGTTTCTCAGGTTAACGCCAAAACTCAATGCCCGACTCAACACGGCCTGCTTATCCTCAACCTCAACGGTCAAGGTATCAAACCAACGCTGATGTCGCAGTGTCATACCACGCTGACGTAGACCACATGCCAGAATCGACGTGAGACGATGAATGCGTCCGGCAATACGTTTCAAGCCTTCAGGCCCATGAAAAACAGCGTACAGACTGGCGATGTTAGCCAGTAGGACCTGTGAGGTACAAATATTGGAGTTGGCTTTTTCACGACGGATATGCTGCTCGCGTGTCTGCATCGCCATACGCAGCGCCGTATTTCCAGAGGCATCCCGTGATACACCAATAATACGGCCCGGCATGGCACGTTTGTATTCATCGCGACAGGCAAAGAACGCCGCGTGTGGACCACCGTATCCCATAGGGACACCAAAGCGCTGGGCTGAACCGAAAACAATGTCCGCCCCCTGTTTTCCCGGCACAATCAACACAACCAGCGCCATGATATCGGCCGCCATGCAGCAGATCACGTTACGATCCTTCAACGCGGTCATCAGACTACTGTAATCATGCAGCTCACCGGTGGTGCCCACCTGCTGTAGTAATACACCGAACACAGCATCATCATTTAATGCAGCATCGGCTTTTCCTACCACCACATCAAAACCAAACGTCTCGGCACGCGTGCGCACCACGTCCAGCGTTTGCGGATGAACATCGTCTGCAACAAAGAAACGATGTGCGGTTTTCAACTTGCTGATACGTTTTGCCATCGCCATGGCTTCTGCGGCAGCCGTTGCTTCATCCAACAGCGAAGCCGAAGCCAAGTCCAACCCGGTTAAATCTTGTGTCACTTGCTGAAAATTCAGTAATGCCTCCAGACGCCCTTGTGACACCTCCGGCTGATATGGTGTATACGCCGTATACCAGCCCGGATTTTCCAGTACATTACGCAAGATCACCGACGGCATAAGCACGGCGCTGTATCCCATGCCAATGTAACTTTTATAGCGCTGGTTACGATCGGCAATGGCTTTCAACTCAGCCAACGCCTGATGCTCCGTGACGGCCTCACCGACGGCAGGTGGACTGGGTAACTGAATATCAGCGGGCACAATCTGCCGGATTAACGCGTCCAATGAATTCGCCCCGACAACGGATAGCATGTGCTGCAATTGGCTGGCTGACGATCCGATATGGCGTTCAACGAAGGCATTGTCATGTTCAAGTTGTCTGAGAGTCTGCGTCATTACAAAAATTTCCTGCGTAAACCTATCTTGCACTGACAGGCCGAATAGCGATCAAAAAAATGCCCCGGCTCAACAGAGGTCGGGGCAAGACGATTATTCATCTTCTTCCAGCGTGGCTTGATAGCCTTCGGCATCAAGCAGCTCGTTCAAATCAGATTCATCGGACGATCGAATACGAAACAGCCAACCATCACTATAAGGTGCGCTGTTCACCAACTCTGGCGCATTTTCCAGCTCTTCATTCACTTCGATGATTTCACCGCTGATTGGTGCATAGATATCGGAAGCCGCTTTGACAGATTCCGCCACCGCGCAGTCATCACCGGCAGCGACAATGGTGCCAACCTCTGGCAAATCGATAAACACCATATCGCCTAAAAGTTCCTGTGCATGATCGGTAATCCCGATGCTATAAATACCTTCGCCTTCAGACTGTACCCACTCATGCGAAGCGGTATATTTTAGTTCTGCTGGTACATCGCTCATCGCCATCCTCCTTTCCTTTGATTCATAAATTAATACTGCACAATGGGTTTTCCGGCACGGACAAAACCGGGTTTGGTGACATGCACAGCGTGTTCACGATTACGGATCTGGACAATAGCCCGTTCACCAATCCCCGCAGGCACTCGCGCTAAGGCAATACTTACGCCAAGCGTTGGTGAAAACGATCCGCTGGTAATAACACCTTCCTGCATCACACCATCACTATCAGTAAAGCGCACAGGTAAATCATTACGCAATACGCCTTTTTCGGTCATCACCAGCCCAACGAGTTGCTCCCCCCCGCCTTCACGCTGTTTTTCCAGTGCTTCGCGGCCAATAAACTGTCGATCCTGGGGTTGCCATGCGATGGTCCATCCCATATTTGCAGCGAGTGGCGATACGCGTTCGTCCATATCTTGTCCATAGAGGTTCATCCCCGCCTCCAGACGCAGCGTGTCACGAGCGCCTAACCCGCAAGGCCTGACGCCCGCAGCCAAAAGTTGCTGCCAGAAACCCACTACCTGTTCCTGTGGCAAAGCAATTTCATAGCCGGTTTCACCCGTATAACCCGTTGTCGCAATAAAAAAGTCGTGCAGTTGTGTACCGAAAAAAGGCTTCATGTCCGCAATTTGCTTCATCTCTGTATCATTGAACGCATACTGCGATTTCAGTAAAGAGCGAACTTTCTCCGGTGCCGTCGGCCCTTGAACGGCCACCAACGCCAATTCATCCCGTTCATGAATCTCAACCATAAACGCACTGGCGTGTTCAGCGATCCAGGCCAGATCTTTGTCACGCGTGGCGGAATTCACCACCAGACGAAAAGAGTCTTCCGCCAGAAAATAGACGATCAGATCGTCGATCACCCCACCGGATGCGTTCAACATTCCCGAGTACAATGCCTTACCCGGCAGTGTCAGTTTGGCCACATCGTTTGCCAACAGATAGCGGAGAAATTCACGCGTCCTGATGCCGTGCAGATCGACAATCGTCATATGTGACACATCGAACATACCCGCATCACGACGTACCGAGTGGTGTTCATCCAACTGGGAGCCGTAGTGCAGCGGCATCATCCAGCCGTGAAAATCAACCATTTTGGCACCATCGGCCAGATGCTGTTGATACAACGGAGTCTGCTTTGCCATCTTTTCCCTCTATTCAAAATACAGCATTCAGGGAGATATCCCCGTTACGCAAACGATATCTTGCCACTGAACTTAGCATCGAAGCGTGGGTTAAACCACATTTACAGACATAAGTTAAACTATATAGAACAGATGAAATCGTTACTAAAAAAACGACAGCAAATAAGATTTAAATACTGATTTATTAAAAATAATAAGCATATAAAATAAAAAATAACGAATTAATCACACATTAATGACGATTAAATAGAGTTAAACAGATAATCACATCATCCCCACAAAATCATTCAGATTAGATTAAGTAATGATAAATCCTCATCAAAATTAGATTATTTCAATCAAATGCCATGGCCTTCCTGTGAATGCCAATGTACCCGACGACATGGCAATGAGCTGAAGGCACTGTAACGAATTTATTCTCATAGTAGTGATAACAATTAGTAGCGATAACAATTTGGGAATTTGATATTTATCAACCGGCCATAACATTCTGGTTCTGGCTGGCCGACAGCGGGATTACAGTTAGAGAAAAACGCATAACATCTGAGCATACTCAGGCAAATAACTATCCTGCTCCGCACAGCGTATCCCGATATAAATTTTCTTAAATTCATTAAAATTAATTGATTACGGAGATAACTATCATGACCCACAGAATGATTCTCAATGAAACATCCTATTTTGGCGCTGGCGCGATTTCACATATCGCGGACGAGGTCACTCGACGTGGCTTTAAAAAAGCGCTGCTGGTGACAGACAAGGATTTGATCAAATTTGGCGTGGCGGGCAAGGTCACTGCAAAGCTAGATGCCGCCGGTCTGGCGTATGAAATCTACGATGAGGTTATTCCTAACCCGACGATTGGCATTGTGGAAAAAGGGGTTCAACGGTTTAAATCCTCTCAGGCTGATTACTTGATCGCTATCGGCGGCGGTTCACCGCAGGATACCTGTAAAGCTATCGGTATTATTATCAATAACCCAGAGTTTGCCGATGTTCGTAGCCTCGAAGGCGTTGCCGCAACGCGACGCCCTTCTGTACCCATTATTGCCATCCCTACCACGTCCGGAACGGCTGCCGAAGTCACCATCAACTACGTTATTACCGACGAAGAAAAACGTCGTAAGTTTGTCTGCGTTGACCCGCACGATATCCCTATTGTCGCCATCATTGACCCCGAAATGATGAGCAGTATGCCTGCATCGTTGAAAGCCGCGACCGGGATTGATGCGCTGACCCACGCCATTGAAGGCTTCACCACACAAGGTGCCTGGGAATTGACGGATATGCTGCATCTAAAGGCGATTGAAATCATCAGTCGTTCACTGCGTGATTCCGTTGCAGGCAAGGCTCAGGGTGTCGAGGATATGGCTCTGGGCCAATATATCGCAGGGATGGGGTTCTCAAACGTCGGTCTGGGTTTAGTACATGGTATGGCTCACCCTTTGGGTGCTTTCTATAACACGCCGCACGGTGTCGCCAACGCAATCCTTCTGCCACACATTATGGCCTACAATGCTGATTATACGGGGGAAAAATTCAGGGCTATCGCGATTGCCATGGGGGTAAAAGAGGCTATTGATATGCCAATTGCTCAAGCCAGAGAAGCCGCGATACAGGCGGTGAAGCAATTATCCCATGATGTGGATATCCCGCCAAAATTGCGCCATGTCGGCATGAAAGAAGAGGACATTCCCGCGCTGGCACAGGCCGCGTTTGACGATGTCTGTACCGGCGGTAATCCCCGGACAACAACGGTAGAGGATATCAAAGCGCTTTATCAGTCAATTTATTAACAACGGCTACCAACGGAAGGGTTATTGATGGGCATCGCCGACAGGGACGATGCCCTCTTTTCACCACAACGCGACTGTACGATTTTCTCGCTGCCTCGCCTAACAAAAACTGGTAATTGATATAAATTCTTATATGATATTGGTTATCATTATCATATTTGAGTGACGGCAATATGCTAACAGCGATGATCACCGCATGCGGGTTATGGGGAGTGAGTTGGTGTCTGGGCAAGCACTTATCCAGCGCCTGGGGCGTGCTTCTGCCTTGCGCGTTAATGCCGTTACTGACCCTGCTTGACCTCAATCTGACACATCTCAAGCTGATCATTGCCATTGCTTTGTTGGCAACGATATTCATGCTATTTCACCAGCGTTTACGGCACTACTTACTCCTCCCTTCGTGTGTAGCACTCGCGGGTGGACTCGCTGCGTTATCCATTACATTTAATCTTACGATGGGATAAAGCATTCGATAACCACAAGGCCATCAACGGATTGAATTTATCAAGGGAAGGGAAGGAAAAGAAGAGAGAGAGAAAAGTAACGCTGGACGTGTTACTCAAACAGGGTTCAGACAGACATAACGTCAAACAAATATTGGTGCGAAGAGAGGGACTTGAACCCTCACGCCCGTTAAGGCACTAACACCTGAAGCTAGCGCGTCTACCAATTCCGCCACCTTCGCACTGGTATATCAATGATGACCACCGTATTGATGATCTCTGTGCCAACAATGTAACCGCATGGTGCGAAGAGAGGGACTTGAACCCTCACGTCCGTTAAGACACTAACACCTGAAGCTAGCGCGTCTACCAATTCCGCCACCTTCGCATGAATGCCCTGCGATACAACGACACAACTATCAAGCCACTGCTGATAGCCAAAACATCTGTAGTGAATGTGGTGCGAAGAGAGGGACTTGAACCCTCACGCCTGTTAAGGCACTAACACCTGAAGCTAGCGCGTCTACCAATTCCGCCACCTTCGCAACCCCGTCGCACAGCATAGCTGCCGTGCCACTACGGGGCCGAATTCTAGAGGTTTTAACGTTAAGGTCAATGATTATTTCCGCCGAAATACCAGGTTTGCTGTAAAAACAATCACCGTCCCGTCGCGTGACGAGAGAAGAGTTCATTCAACCATTCAATGAACACCCGAATTCGTGGCGCAAGGAAGCGCCCGGGCGGATACATCACGTAGAGTGGCATATCTGGCGGTGGAGTATCTTTCAATATTTCGACCAGTTCGCCGCTATCCAAAAAAGACTGTAGCCCCCGACGGGGAGCCTGAATCAGACCTAATCCGGCACGGCAACCAGCGATATAGGCATCGGCACCATTCACCTGCAATTTCCCCGGTAACATCTGCGTGATCCGTTCACCATGATGAATAAACTCCAGCGGATAGAGGTGCTCCGTGCGTAATGAAAAATAGCCGACAGCCTGATGCTTCGAGAGATCATCCAATGACACAGGCGTACCAAACTGCGCCAGATAAGCGGCGGAAGCACAGGTAATTTGTGGCATAGAGGGTAAATGCCGGGTTGCCAATGAATCATCTTCTGCTTGCCAGGCTCGCAGCACGCAGTCGACCCCTTCCCGTAGTACGTTAATTGCCGAATCATTGGCGCTTAGCATCAGTGTTATCTGGGGGTAACGCTGATAAAACTCCCCCAAAGCCGGAATAACCACTTCGCGCGCCAGAGAATGCGGCATATCAACCCGTACCTTCCCCACGGGTTGCTGTTTTTGATGAGTAAAAAGCGTATCCGCTTCTTCAATTTCAGCCAACAAGTGGGTACAGCGCTGATAATAAAGCTGGCCTTCATCGGTAACATTCACCTGCCGGGTGGTTCTTTGCAGCAATCGGACACCCAACCGCGCTTCAAGTTGTTTGATCGTATGGCTGACGGTGGCTCGCGGCAGTCCCTGCTTTTCTGCTGCCCGACTAAAGCTTCCTAACTCAACAATACGTACAAAAATCCGCATCGCCTGAATCTGATCCATCACCGCCACCATTGTTGTGCATTTTTGAACAGTGTTGCACAAAATGTACTATTTATCTTCTTGTTATAAACAACCAGAATTCATATTCATGATCGACAACGCTCTACATAAGGACAACACAATGCGACAACGTCAATTAGGTCTTAATGGTCCATCGGTTTCTGCTTTAGGCTTGGGTTGTATGGGAATGAGCGATTTTTACTCCACCGCACAGGATGAAAAAGAGTCCATTGCCACACTACATCGTGCGCTGGAATTAGGCGTCACATTACTCGATACCGCCGATATGTACGGGCCGCACACCAATGAACAACTGGTTGGAAAAGCCATCAAAGGCAAACGCCAGCATGTTTTTCTCGCCACCAAATTTGGCATTTTGCGCGATCCTGCGTACCCCGATCGACGAGGAATTTGTGGTAAACCCGAATACATCCGCACCTCTGTCGAAGGCAGTCTGAAAAGGCTCGACGTTGAGGTCATCGATCTCTACTACCAGCATCGCATCGATCCCCATGTACCCATTGAAGATTCGGTTGGCGCGTTGGCTGACTTAGTCAAAGACGGGAAAATCCGCTACATCGGTCTGAGCGAGGCGTCGGCAACAACGTTGGAACGCGCCCATCGCGTTCATCCTATCACCGCGTTACAAAGTGAATATTCCCTGTGGACGCGGGATGTAGAAGACACCATTCTGCCGACCTGTCGCCGATTGGGGATTGGTTTTGTTCCCTATAGCCCGCTGGGGCGCGGTTTTCTCACTGGCGCTATTCGTACATTGGCCGATTTAGACGAGAATGATTTCCGTCATCGCAATCCGCGCTTTAGTGAAGAAAATTTCGCAAAAAACTTGCAGTTGGTAGAGAAAATCAAGCAGTTGGCAAATGAAAAAGGCGTCACACCATCACAGTTAGCACTAGCCTGGGTACTGGCACAAGACGAACACATCGTTCCGATTCCAGGAACCAAGCGGCGTCGCTATCTGGAGGAAAATATCGCTGCGCTGGATATCACACTCACGACGGAGGAACTGACCGCAATCGAGGCGATTTTTCCTTTTCGGGCCGCAGCAGGAGAACGCTACGGCACAGAAGGTATGGCGACAATCAATCTTTAACTAATTAATCTTTAAACATTTAATCGTTAAACCTTAACGGCGGCCTTTGCTCGCGGCACGGGGTGGACGGCCCACCGTGGCCTGATAAACTTTGAAACGCCCGGTTTGTGCCAACACCTCGTGGCTACCAAACGCCGAATCCAACAGCGCGGGATACGGCAAGAAAGCATTCGCAACAATACGCAACTGCCCGCCGATGGGCAAATGCGCTACCGCACCACGAATGAGTAACTCCGCAGCTTGAAGGCTGGTTTGCAAACCATCGTGAAACGGCGGGTTAGAGACGATCATATCGAAGCGGCCAGTGATATCTGAATACACGTTGCTGGCAATCACCTCACCGTCCAGGCCATTGGCTATCATTGTGGCCTTACTGGATTCCACCGCGCCAGCGCTGACATCACTCAACGTCAGGCGAATTTTTGGCGATTGCTTCGCCAGCGCAGCGGCTAAAACACCCGCACCACAGGCGATATCCAGCACTTTCCCCTTCATATGCGGTTCGAATGTGGATAGGAGTAATTGGCTTCCAGGATCCAGCCCATCTCGGCTAAACACGCCCGGCAGTGTTTTCACCGTCACACCGTCAATAACATAGTCGTCCCACCATTCATCAAGATGGAAAGATGACTGTTTATCAATACGGCCGTGGTAAAGCCCGCAGCGACGGGCGCTATCGATCTTCACCAGCGAAACAAAACCGTTCAATACGTTTTCTGCGCTGCGAACGCCGCTGCGATTTTCGCCCACCACAAAAATCTCGGCACCAACTGGCAACAATGATAATAGATTAAACAACTGGAATTCTGCTTCCTGCTTACTCTTGGGCCAGTAATAGATCAAGGTATCGCAATCAGCCACCAGCGCAGCATCGGCCAATAAGCCATATTGAACCTTATCGCCCTGTGCACGATTTAACTGCTGCCAATGGTGAAATTGTGTGGCGTGGACACGCACATCAGACGCCTCAAATTGCGCCGGAAAGGTGTCTTGTAAATCACCGGCAAACAGCACCCGACGTGAAACGAACTCATCACTATGGCGCAGTATCACTTCACTGGCTGGGGTTAATGCGGACATCAGACTGTGGCTCCTTAATCATTGAATGGGGGATTATATACGCTCACCGCCGAAATTGCAGAGTGGATGTGAAAGCATAGTAGAAGGGAAATTACCGCATGACGTTGGCGCAGCCCAACCGGGTTTGTTAGCATAGCGGGAATCACTTTACCCCACGCCAGACAGGATAACGTATGGAATCAACACGTGACAGGCTGCTACAGCAACTGGGCATCACGCAGTGGACGCTGCGTCGCCCTACCGTGTTGCAGGGCGAAATTGCTGTCACGCTGCCTGCCGAGGTACGTATGGTGATTGTGTCCGCCGAGCCGCTTGCCGATAACGAACCGCTGTTAGACGATGTACTGCGCAGTCTGGCGCTCACGCCTACGCAGATCTATCGGCTGACGCCACAACAGGTTGAGATGCTCCCCCAGAATGCGCGCTGCCACTGCTGGACACTGGGCGTGACAGAACCCATCACGTTACAGGGCATTCGGCTGACCAGCCCTTTGCTTTCCGAACTTCATCAAAATGCCGACGCCAAACGGGCGCTGTGGCAACAAATCTGTGAACATGAACACGATATCTTCTCTGACGCCAGCCGATCTGGCACAAGCCTTTCAGATTGAGCAAGCCAGTCACGCCTTTCCCTGGACGGAAAAGACCTTTATCAGCAATCAGGGCGATCGTTACGTCAACCTGAAACTCTGCCATCACGGGCAGTTTGCCGCTTACGCGATTACGCAGGTCGTGCTGGATGAAGCCACCCTTTTTAATATCGCCGTACACCCTGACCACCAACGTCAGGGGCTAGGCCGTGAGCTGTTGGAATATCTGATAGCAGACATGGAGCGCCGTGACATTCTGACGCTCTGGCTTGAGGTGCGTGCATCAAACGCCCGCGCTATCGCACTTTATGAGAGTCTGGGATTTAACGAAGTCTCAATACGCCGCGACTATTACCCCACGGTGCAAGGCCGGGAAGATGCGATCATTATGGCACTACCGCTCGGTTAATCACTTGCTGCGGCATCCATAAAAAAACCCACCTTGCGGTGGGTTCGGGGACATTAGAAATCGATGGACATCGACAGCTTCAGAGAACGCGGATCGCCCTGATACAGGTAAGCTCCCGAATCATTTACTGAAGACCAGTATTTCTCATTGGTGACGTTTTCTACATTAGCGCGCCATACCAGCGTTTGATCGTTCATCGGCATGCTATAGCGCACCCCGAGATCCAAACGCGTCCACGGTTTCAGCTTCAGAGTATTATTCGCATTAGCATATTGCGAACCGGAGCGAATCACCGTACCCGCCAGCGTTAAGCCTTCTACCTGCTTGATATCGTATTCCGTACCCAGCACCAGTTGATAGCGTGGCACGCCGATAACGTCTTTGCCGTCATTTTTACCGTCCTGCGTTTTAGTTTGCTGGGCGGCAATCCATGTTGCGCTACCATTCAGTCGCAGTCCAAACACAGGCTCACCGAATACATTCAGTTCCATACCACGGTGACGACGTTCGCCGTAAAGACCATAAGTCATCGTCGAGCGATCTACCATCTCGTAGGGGCGCTTAATTTCAAACAGTGCTAACGATCCGCCAACGCGTTCATAGTCAAATTTCACTCCGACTTCGTTTTGTTTTGCGACATAGATACCAGTGACATTGCCCCCGTTCACCACTGGTGCGCCATCAAAGTTATTCGGTGCCGACTTGCCAGGAGAAAGTGCTTCTACATGGTTGGCATACAGAGAAATATTATCCCACGGTTTTACGACCAAACCGTATGCTGGCGTGACTTTGGTACGATTAAAGGCGCTGTCTCGTTCTTCAACCCCTTCATAGCTGTAATTGCGTACCATAATTTCCTGACGGCGAAGACCTAGCGTCAATGCGACCTTGTCATCAAGTACAGACAACGTATCAGATATCGCGAAACCACTGCTTCTGACTCGATTACGAACCTTCGGATCATTCATATCCCCAGCACCAGGCCGCGTTGCCGGATAATCTATATAGCCGGGGTGATAAATATTGGTATTGCTGCTTACTGAACTATCCCAGGCTGAACGGCTTTTTGCATATACGCCCGAATACCCCAGATTAACTTTATGTGTGACAAATCCCGTATCAAACTGCCCACGGACGCCTAACAATCCAGAAAACGTGTCGCGAACAAACGGTGTACCCATACGCGATATTGTGGCATTGCCGTTATTATCGGTAAGCCTTGGCGACCCGTAGTTTCCTGACTCATCGGCACGACTGCTGCCAACCCCTGAATACAGCGTCCAGTTATCGGCAATATCGTATTCACTACGCAACATGCCGAAAGTGGTTTTTAGATCAGAAGAAACCCAGCTAGGATTATAATTTAGCGTCGCATCTGGCACATCAGGGATCTCTGTGGCCTTACCGATACCAACTCCAATTCGCCCACCGTGAATGGTCTGGTGCTGGTAGCCTGCATCCAATGACGTGCGGAAGCGATCGCCTCGATAGTCAAGACCAATGGAGGCCATCGACATGCGATCTTTTTGATCGTGAATCGCGCTTTCCCCTTCACGATGCAACACGTTGACACGCACGCCAAACTCGTTGTTGTCGCCAAAGCGGCGACCGACATCCACCCCGCCGCCAATCTTGTTCTTCGATTCATAATCAACGGTCAGGCGAGTCAGTGGATCGTCCGTCGCATGTTTCGGTTCAACGTTAACCGAACCGCCAACGCCACTGCCAATTCCGCTGCCAGATACCCCGTTAACAAACGCACTGGCACCTTTAAATACCTCCACGCGCTCAACCATATTGGTAGAAACCATTTGGCGTGGCATCACGCCATACAATCCACCGAAGGTAATATCATCGCCATCGAGCGTAAAACCACGGATGCGGTACGTCTCCATGAAATTACCGAAACCTTTCAGGGTTTGTATTGAGGCATCATTTTTCACTACGTCAGCCAGCGTTTCCGCCTGCTGAGAAAGCATCATCTTGTCGGTGTAGCTGATAACGTTAAACGGCACATCTCGCGCATTCTGTTGCCCGAGAAAACCGAGACGCCCACCGTTTGCAATTTGTCCATCCAGATAGGCAGGCACCAGATCATCACCACCAGCCCTGAACGTATTACCCGGTTTCGCAACAACGGTAATCGTGTCATTACTCGCCGTCGTGTCTGACGCAGCCGATGTCTTAGTAGTCTGGTTTGTTGTGGGCGGTTCTTCCGCCCACAACGGCATGGCCATGCCGCCGCATAAGGAACCAATTAATAATGCGAGTAAATTTGGCGCACGGAGACCCGCACGCGATGTTGTCTGTGAAGCTGTCATGTCATTTTCCCAATGATTAAATAAAAATAATTATTATTTTGCTTCGCAATTATGCAATGATCTCGATATTTTGCAAGTAACACAACGCAGTTAGGGAAACGTTTATATCCCTAGATAACATCAGGTTAAAGGGGTCATACGCGCCTGTATCCCCGTCATACCTCAAGCTGTTTATGCGTTGTTCAAACGATAACGTTTTGTCACGCAACTCGAATTATTTTGGGAATCACATTCGCTCAAAAAAGAAATCAGGTATGCAAGGAAGAAAAACTCGGAGGAAAAACGCGCTCTGCGTGTCGTGTGATGTTGTGTATTTTTGGAGAATATTGCCTGGATCATTCGACCCAGGCAGGATTATTTAGTCGTGGTCACCCAGCAATATGGATTCCAACGCAATTTCGATCATTTCATTGAACGTGCTTTGGCGCTCTTCTGACGAGGTTTGTTCGCCAGAACGAATATGGTCAGACACCGTGCAAATAGCCAGCGCTTTCGCCCCAAACTCAGCCGCGACACCATAAATCCCCGCTGCTTCCATTTCCACACCAAGAATGCCGTATTTTTCCATTACATCAAACATCTGCGGATCCGGCGTATAAAACAGGTCAGCAGAGAAAATGTTACCGACGCGCACAGTGACACCATGGGCTTTCGCTGCATCAACGGCATGGCGCACCATGTCGAAATCCGCAATCGCGGCGTAATCGTGATCTTTAAAACGCAGTCGATTTACTTTGGAGTCCGTGCAAGCTCCCATACCGATGACCACATCGCGCAGTTTCACATCCGAACGCACCGCACCGCAGGACCCCACACGAATAATTTTTTTGACGCCAAATTCAGTGATCAGTTCTTTCGCATAGATTGAGCAAGACGGTATTCCCATACCATGCCCCATCACCGATACTTGACGGCCTTTATAAGTGCCGGTGAAACCCAACATGCCACGCACATTGTTCACCTCACGGGCATCATCCAGAAAGGTTTCCGCAATATACTTAGCTCGCAGCGGATCGCCTGGCATCAATATGACATCCGCAAAATCACCCCTTTCAGCATTAATATGTGGCGTCGCCATACGTTTATTCCTTATTCATCAACATAAAAAGATCCATGACCGATATCGCTGGCCTCACAGTATCGATTTCCCATAGTCCATTGGAGACAGACCGAAATAGGTTGCCACCGTTTGGCCTATATCGGCAAAGGTCTCACGATGACCATAGGAACCGGGGGCGACATTTGGCCCGTAAATCAGCACTGGCACGTGCTCACGGGTATGATCCGTACCATGCCAGGTAGGATCGCAACCGTGGTCGGCAGTCAGGATCAAGATGTCATCCCCCGTCACGCGGGATAAGAGTTCCGGTAAACGACGATCAAACAACTCGAGCGCGGCCGCATATCCCGCCACATCACGACGATGCCCATAAGCGGAGTCGAAATCCACAAAGTTGGTAAACACAATGGTGTTATCCCCTGCCTTGTCCATTTCCCTGATGGTCGCATCAAACAGGGCATCAAGCCCTGTCGCTTTCACCTTCTGAGTAATGCCGACCTGTGCATAAATATCCGCTATTTTCCCCACCGACACGACTTCCCCACCTTTCTCCTCTACCAGTTTTTTCAACATGGTCGGTGCGGGCGGCTCAACTGCCAGATCGTGTCGATTACCAGTACGCTCGAAGTGACCGGATTGTTCACCAATAAACGGACGTGCAATAACACGGCCGATGTTATACCCGCCTTCCGTTAAGGCTTCTCTGGCGATTTCACACAGTTCGTACAGTTTTTCCAATCCAAACGTCGCTTCATGGCAGGCAATCTGAAACACAGAATCCGCAGACGTGTAGAAAATCGGTTTACCCGTTTTCATATGTTCTTCGCCCAAGCGATCCAGAATAACCGTACCCGAAGCGTGGCAGTTTCCCAGATAACCCGGTAAATTCGCGCGCTTGACCAACAGGTCAAGCAATGCCTGAGGAAAACTGTTTTCCTCATCCTTAAAATATCCCCAGTCAAACAGTACGGGGACTCCGGCAATTTCCCAATGTCCCGACGGCGTATCTTTCCCCGAGGAAATTTCGCTGGCGTAGGCATAAGCGCCGATAATCTCAACCGATTCATCCAGACCTGCCGGGAAGGTTCCCGAAGACGCTTGGGCCGCCTTCCCTAACCCTAGCCGACTCAAATTAGGCAAATGTAATGGCCCTTTGCGACCAACATCGGCTTTTCCTGCCGCGCAAGCCTGCGCAATATGACCCAGCGTATCCGAGCCTGCGTCGCCAAAACGTTCTGCATCGGCGCTGTAACCAATACCAAATGAGTCGAGCACCATAATATAGGCACGTTTCATTGTTTATCTCCCGCGCGGTTAAACGCTGCAAATCAATTTTAATCTTCAGCACAAATTCGACGATAAACTATCGGCGTGGACTCAGGCTCAACCTCACCGAGCGTAACGGCGGCACGTACCGCATCCGCCGCATCTTGCCACTGCGCTTCCGTATTCGCATGGATCACCGCTAACGGCTGTTGTTGATCAACACGGCTTCCCAGACACGTTATCTCATCCAATCCCACGCTGTGATCGATAGTATCGTTTGCCTGACGACGCCCTCCGCCCAATGCCACCACCGCCATTCCCAATGCCCGAGCATCCATCGCCGTAACGATACCGTCGTGCTCGGCAAAAACAGGTTTGCTCAGCGTTGCCGCGGGTAAATAGCGAGTATAGTGCTCAATAAAATCCGTTGGGCCGCACTGCGCCGCGATCATACGTCCAAAAACCTCTGCCGCTTTGCCGTTATCCAATACCGTCTGTAGGCGGTGACGGGCATCAGTGGACGACTCAGCTAACCCTCCAGCCAGGAGCATTTCCTCGCACAACGCCATGGTGACGTGATACAAACGCGGGTTACGATGTTCTCCTGTCAGAAAACGAACGGCCTCACGAACTTCTAACGCGTTGCCCGCACTGGAGGCCAATACCTGATTCATATCCGTCAGTAACGCGCTAGTGCGGCAACCCGCTTTATTAGCCACACCGACAATGGCTTGTGCTAACTGCTCAGATTGCTCATAGGTTGGCATAAACGCGCCAGACCCCACTTTGACATCCATTACCAACGCATCGAGCCCCTCGGCCAACTTTTTCGCCAGAATTGAAGCGGTGATCAACGGGATAGAATCCACCGTTGCCGTAATATCTCGCGTGGCATAAAAACGTTTATCCGCTGGCGCCAGTGAACTGGTCTGCCCGATGATCGCCACCCCGACCTGCTGAATAATGTGACGAAACTCGCTGTCGTTCGGGAAGATATCCAACCCCGGTATTGATTCCAGTTTATCCAGCGTACCGCCAGTATGGCCCAGCCCACGCCCTGAAATCATCGGGACATATCCGCCGCAGGCGGCAACCATCGGCCCCAGCATCAATGACGTCACATCGCCGACGCCCCCGGTTGAGTGTTTATCTACCAGCGGACCATTCAGATTCAACCCTTTCCAATCAAGCACTGTGCCAGAATCACGCATTGCCAGCGTGAGGGCCACACGTTCTTCCATAGACATATCATGAAAGTAAATCGTCATTGCTAATGCAGCAATTTGCCCTTCAGACACCGTGTTATCGCGGATCCCATTGATGAAAAAACGGATTTCTTCGGCACTCAGTACGTTACCATCCCGCTTTTTACGAATAATTTCCTGGATCAGAAACAAGCTGCCTCTCCCGTTTAGCAAACAAAATGATGGATAAACCATGACGCACTAGCGTTTCCATCACGATGTATTAATAGCTGCTCTGCTGCCCCGCTGTCTGCTGGCCTAACACCGTCAGCAGGTTGGCTAACAAGCTGGATGCCCCAAAGCGGAAATGACGCGAATTAACCCAGCCAGGCCCCATGATGTCATCAGCCAATTGCAGATAAATGGCAGCGTCTTCAACATTCCTTACGCCACCAGCGGCCTTGAACCCAACACGCTCGCCCACGCCTTTATCACGAATCACCTGCAACATGATCGCCGCACTTTGCGGCGTGGCATTCACTGACACTTTACCAGTCGAGGTTTTAATAAAATCAGCCCCCGCATCAATCGCGATCTCGCTAGCCTGACGGATCAGCGATGCCTGTTTCAATTCACCGGTTTCAATAATCACCTTCAGCAGAACGTTGGCTGCCTGACATACTGCTTTGCAGGCTTTGACCAATGCAAAACCAGGCTGCGAATCACCCATCATTAACGAACGATAAGGAAATACGACATCCACTTCGTCCGCACCGTAGGCTATCGCCGCTTTGGTTTCCGCTACCGCAATATCAATATCATCATTGCCGTGGGGAAAATTGGTTACTGTGGCAATGCGGATATCGGGCGTTCCCTGCTCACGCAGAATTTTGCGCGCCAGTGGAATGAAACGTGGATAGAGGCAAATCGCCGCCGTTTTCCCCGCCGGGCTTTTAGCCTGATGACATAACGCGATAATCTTGTCATCCGTATCATCGTCGTTAAGGGTGGTTAAATCCATCAACCCCAGCGCACGCTGCGCTGCGGCAGTTAATGTCGTCATACAACACTCCAACTCGTCAGCCGGTTTACGGCAAAAAACATCACCTGATATCGTTGAATACCAGTACGTTTGGCGAGCGGACTTGGTTCCCTGAAGATAGCGCTCTGAGAAAAGTACCTGTCGAGGCCACCGAAATCCCTCTCACCGCAATCAATCTTCCTCTGCGATTTCTTCCGCGATCACTTCAGCGCCGAAAGAAATGATTCAACAAGTTGAACACGCCGCTCCCGGCTATTTTGTGTTTTTCTTCACATTTAATGTAAATCGAATGCAATAGAAAACAATTATATGTGATTTTTGTCACATGTAATTCTATGAATATCCCTGTCGATGAGTTAAGCATAGCGGTTTCTCCCTGATTCAAAGAGAAACCGTATGCAGAGTAGGATAATTATTGACCTGCGGAGAACTGATTGGTCACACGAGGGAAATAAAGGGGAAAAAGCCCTATTTTTCGCCATTATTCTTTTACTGTATGTGAAAGCTAATTACAGTAAGCGCCTCATTAACCGTATTGTTTCCGAAACTGCGATTCACCTATGGCTGAAGATTCAAAAAATCCTTGTTGGTATGTTTACCTCTTGCGTACTCCATCAGGCTCGCTTTATACCGGCATCACGACGGATGTCAGTCGCCGTCTGAATCAACATCAAACGGGAAAAGGGGCAAAATCTCTGCGAGGAAAGGGGGAGTTGACGCTGGTCTTTCAGTGCCCGGTAGGCGATCGCTCAAATGCGCTTAAACTGGAATATCGCATCAAGCAGTTGAACAAAAGCCAAAAAGAAAGGCTGGTGCAGAACCAGCCTGAGACACTCAGTATTGATACGCTATCTGCTGGCACACTCTGCTAACACATCGCGTTAGAAAAAGCGGGTAAACGGCTCGGCATATTCCACCAATCCACTCGCACCGTCGAACCCTTGTTCACCTTCAGCACAATCGTCATCGGCAACATAATTATCCGACAGCGGATAAACCTGAAAGGCCGATTCGCTATCCGGCCAACGACAGTGCAAGTTCTGCTCCGCAGCAAGCGTGAAACCAAAACGAGAGTAGTAAGTCGGATCACCCAGCACGACAACAGCGGTATAGCTAAATTCGTTCAGCGTATCCAACCCTTCGTAAACCAGTTTTTCACCCAGCCCTTGACGCCGCAGGCTTTCGTCGACCGCTAAGGGTGCGAGCGCGACCCATTGCCGATCTTCACCCTCAATAAGCACAGGGCTGAATGCCGCATACCCCACCACGCCACCTTCATCGTCCGTCGCCACAACACCCAGCGTCAATTGTCCATCTTCGCGCAGTTGATGCACCAGGTCAGCCTCGGCCCCCGTCGGGAAAGTACGTCGCAACAGGCTATCAATTCCTGCTGCATCAACGGGTATTTCAACACGGACTAGCATGAGACAGGTGCGTGGTCAGCCGTTTGCCCCACGCCCTCCTGCAAGCCAGCTTCAACAAAATTCGCCAGTTGAACCAAACCGATACGCAACGCTGGCGGCATCGTCTCCAGCTCGATCGCATCCATCAAGTTCTTCACGTATAACCCTAGTTCCGTGTCCCCCTCAATACGGAGACGACGCTGAAAGAACAACGTATCAGGATCCTCCTTACGTGCAGCGATCAGGATGAGATCGTTAGCATCTGCGCTAAAACTGACATCCGGGGTTTCCTGTTGGCTTACGATCAAGCGGTTATCACGTAACGTCATAAACCACTGCAAGCCAACATCACGGACTTCAATTTTTAACCAGCGACCTTCCAGAAAGGCCAAATCGCCATCGTCCAACGCCTGGCGGAACTGCCAGTGCAACATCTGCTCCAGAACCTGGCGCTGCAACGCAAAAGGAGTGAACTTTAAAGGCTTCCCCAACAAACCTGGCCCTTGGCGCACGATCTGCGCCCGTAGTTTTTCCAACACTGGCGTACTCCTCTTAAAGCAAACTGATTCTTTAGACAATCTACAAGCTCAGCCCATCTACACGCATTGTGCCACATCATGTAAAAGCGACAGAGGTCTATATCAATAATGTATCCTGTTCTGCTTCTATTACCAAAGATCTCAATCTGCGGAAACGTGATCCACCGTAGGCCCCGCAGGATGCGAACACAGCGCATATACCACTCAATACATCAGCACATTTTTTCAGCTCCCTGGCAGCATTCACGTTGCACGAGAAGCTCATCACACTGTTTTACTTCCTATGGTGAATCAAAATCATGGTGTTATTGGTTAAAAATATTAACGAATTATTCCTTTATTAATATTGTTCTTCGTTTATTTTTCACTCTCATTTTCGAATTTTCGATTTGATGAATATAGAGAGTCGCTAATCACGTTTATCGCCTCTTAATAACGAGATACTGTCAAAGGAAAAAGGGGATATCTATGTTGAATCAAGGTTGTCGCAGAGAACAAATACTGATGAAAATCAGGAGTAATGGAAAAATGAGAGTCGAAAAAATCGCCTCTGATTTTAATGTTACTACAGCAACCATTCGTTCTGACCTCCGTTTTCTGGAAGCCCAAGGGTTTATTACTCGCTTTCATGGCGGGGCAATAATAAACCCCGTGCTAATGAAGGAAGAAATGACCAGTAGTAAACAACAAAACATTACACAGTTGATTCGCAATTTAACATCAGGCAATGAGGTCACGATGGATAAACAGCATAAAGGGGTCCCTACCGGCAAAGTTTGTGTTTTGGGTTCATTTAATATTGATATTGTCGCACGAGTTAAACGTTTCCCTGAAAAAGGTGAAACCATCGTGGCCATTGAAAATACGCTGGGACCAGGAGGGAAAGGTTGCAATCAGGCATTGGCCGTACACTGCTCCGATGCCCACGTACATTTTGTCGCAAAAGTCGGCACAGACCATTTCAGCCAATATGCCTCCGATCATTTTATTTCATCAGGGTTGACATCTTATACATTATATAAAACAGAAGAACATGGAACCGGAAGTGCTGTCATATTTGTCTCCGAAGAGGATGGTGAAAACGTTATTGCAATATCGCCCGGGGCAAATAAAACCTTAACTGAAAATGAAATAAATGATGCGGCGTCGGAATTAGAAGACTCCAACGTATTATTACTACAGTTAGAAAATAACATTGAAGCTATCGCTCAAATGATGACCTTAGCAAAGGAAAAAGGGTGCAAAATAATCCTTAATCCCGCGCCTTATACCAAAGAAATAAAACCATTCCTGGCAATGGTCGACATTATTACGCCAAATAGAACAGAAGCAACACAACTGTCCGGCATCGACGTCAACGATCTTCCAAGCGCCAAACAGGCAGCCTCCATTATTTCATCATGGGGTATCGATATTGTGATTATCACCATGGGAAGCGAAGGTGTTTTATTACTTCAAAATAATACCTTCACACATATCCCTGCGTACCCGGCAGTGGTCACGGATACCACCGGTGCTGGCGATGCCTTTAATGGCGCCGTCGCCGCAGCGCTGGCAAACGGCAAAGACGTACTCAATGCCGTTAAATATGCGGCCGCTTTCGCTTCTCTGGCCGTTGAACGTGAAGGCGCAGCCAATATGCCAACCCAAGAAGCCGCGTTATATCGCATGGGCGAAATGTAATTTCAACTTTAGCTATCTGACAATAGGAATAAAACAATGATCGATGTTATTTACGATACCGACCCTGGTGTTGATGATGCGGTAGCACTGCATTTTGCACACAAATGCGCTGATATTAATCTGGTGGGTATCACCACCATTTTTGGTAATAACACGCTGGATGTTACAACTCGAAATGCACTTTTCCTGAAAGATAAATTCGGTCTTTCTTGCCCGGTAGTACAAGGCTGTGCAGAACCACTCCTCATTGCAGCCAATGCGCCATCCGTTTTCGCACATGGCAACGATGGCTTGGGTGACTGCTTTGATATCACGCCTCAAAGCAAACCAGAGGAATACCATGCGGCTCAATTTATTATTGATACCGTTCTGGCGCGACCACATCAAATCACCATTATCGCCGTCGGCCCGCTCACGAATCTGGCGCTCGCCTGCAAATTGCGACCGGATATCGCCAGCCTGATTAAACAGGTCGTTATTATGGGAGGAAGCACTTTCCGCAACGGGCATTATGGCAATAAATCACCGGTAGCCGAGGCCAATATTCACCGTGACCCTCATGCCGCACACATCGTTTTCAATAGCCATTTACCACTGACCATGGTCGGACTGGATGTCACCCATGAAGTTCTGCTGGACAATACGCGTTTATCCCGGCTTGAAACAGATGGCGGTGAAAGTGGAAAAATTATGTTCCAGATCACCCGTCATTACGTACGTTACGCCAAAGAACGCTACCAGCTTGATGGCATGCGACCCCATGATTTACAAGCCTTCATGTATGCCATCCACCCCGAGTACTACCAGACTTTGCCCGGAAACACCCAGGTGGTGACGGAAGGCATTGCCATTGGTCAAACGATCCATTATTTCGGTGAGCACAATAACCAGAAAAATGCCTCGATATCAGAAGTTTGTATCGCGGTAGATGCGGAAAAAGTCTCACAGTGTTACTTCGACACCGTTCTCAGGTAATAGGATAAGGAGTCTCTTATGCAGCCTGATAAAACAACGCACACTTCGCTGTTGCGCACCGGCTTACTCCTGCTGTCGACATGTGTCGTCCTGACCGCGATGTACTTCTATTTCGGCAAAACGACCTTCACTTTCGCGTTCTCCGCGCTGGTACTATTTTTAGTTGCCAGAGGTATTGTCGCTGGTTGGTATGCTCAAGCGGTCGTATTGGCTGGCGGGATCGCGTTATTACTTGCCACCATTATCATTTCCCCCGGCGAAGCGATTTCCAAAGCCAACTCTGGCTCATCGTTCTTAAACATCTTTATTGCGATCAAAGAAACGTTTAGTCAACAAGCCGCCGGGCTTGGTTTGACTATCATGGTTATTGCCGGTTTTTCTCGTTATATGAACGAAATTGGCGCATCAGATAAGCTCGTGGCACTCTGCGTGGTTCCGTTGCGCAAAATCAAATCCCGCTATTTATTGCTGGGTCTAAGCTACATGCTTATGCAGATTCTGGCTCTGTTTATTCCCAGTGCATCGGGGCTGGGTTTGCTGATGATGGCAACGATGTATCCGGTGCTGTGTGCGGTCGGCTGTAGTAAAGAATCCGTGGCGGCAATCATTGCCTCTGGCGTATGTATAGATTTCGGCCCAGCGGCATCGAGCATGATCGTCGGTGCGGAAGTTGCTAAAGTCGATCTCTTTGGCTTCTTTGTGTATGAGCAACTGCCAGTGGCCATTTTCCTCATCCCTTTCATTGGCATGATGCATATGTTCGTCTTGCGCTATTGGGATAGAAAATCGGGAACAGCAGGTAACAACAACACGTCAACGCCGCGTACCGAAGACATCGAACAGGGAAAATCAGACATCCCCTTCTACTACGCCTTTTTACCGATGATTCCCATGTTTTTGCTGTTTATTTTCTCCGAATTATCAGAAGGCGTTTTACCTAGTTGGTTGCATTTTCAAGTAGATGTGGTGTCAGCGCTGTTATTCTCCCTTTTCCTGGCACTCTGTTTCGATTTGATAAAAACAAAAGATTTACGCGCATCCTTAAGCAAACTTGCCGTTATGTTTGACCAAATGGGAAAAGCATTTATTAGCATTGTGTCAATTATTCTCTGTGCCCAAGTATTGGCTCACGGGATGATGAAAATTGGCGTCATTAACCTGCTGTTCAGTATGGTTCCAACCGGAAATCACACCATGATTCTTACTGCGGTGATTTTCAGCGTATTGATTTTCCTCGGTTCGGTACTCATGGGGACCGGCACCACCTTCAACGCATTTGCTTCAGTTGCTGGTGAAGTCGCCCGTGTAGCCGGTATTCCTGTCGCCAAGGTTTTGATTCCAATGCAGTTCGCCAGTGGCTTTGGGCGTACGCTGTCCCCTATTGCCGGTATCGTGATTGCCGTTGCTGGTATGGTGGGCATCAGCCCGACAGAGATTGTAAAACGCAATATCATTCAGGTTGTTTCGGCGTTCGTGCTTTCTATTATTCTTAGCTTAATTATCACCTAACATACGCAGTAAAACGACATTCTCACAGGGATCGTGAGAATTCAAACTCTCTCCCAACGTGAATATCATCGTCACCCTACCATTCCATTAAACAATTAACTGTCTTACATCAAATCACGGCGGCAGTGGGTTAATTAAGATTCCCTATCGTTAAAAAGAGTCATTAACTGATAAAAATCATTGATCGTCTCGGATCGTTTCCCTTTCCGGCGCTGAGATTAATGAAGGAAATGATATGGAACTGCTTTGCCCCGCCGGTAACCTCCCGGCACTGAAAGCCGCTATTGATAATGGCGCAGATGCGGTCTACATCGGGCTCAAAGATGACACCAATGCGCGTCACTTCGCCGGACTTAACTTTACCGACAAAAAGCTACAAGAAGCGCGTGAATACGTACATCGTCATCACCGCAAACTCCACATCGCGATTAATACTTTTGCTCATCCTGATGGTTATCAACGTTGGCAACGCGCCGTGGATATGGCGGCACAAATTGGTGCCGATGTCCTGATCCTTGCCGACCTCGCCATGCTCGACTATGCCGCAGAACGCTATCCCAATATTGAGCGTCATGTTTCTGTGCAAGCCTCAGCCACCAATACGGAAGCCATTAACTTTTATCAGCGCCACTTTGACGTTTCTCGCGTGGTATTACCACGCGTGCTTTCTATCCACCAGGTAAAACAACTGGCACGAACAACAACAGTCCCTTTGGAAGTCTTTGCATTCGGAAGCCTCTGCATCATGGCTGAAGGTCGCTGCTACCTTTCATCCTATCTGACAGGCGAATCACCCAATACGGTAGGCGCCTGTTCGCCAGCGCGTTTCGTCCGCTGGCAAGATACCGAGCAAGGGATGGAGTCACGGTTGAATAATGTGTTAATCGATCGCTACCAGGAAAATGAAAACGCGGGTTACCCCACCTTATGTAAAGGGCGCTATCTGGTTGATGGTCATCGCTATCATGCGCTGGAAGAGCCAACCAGCCTCAATACGCTGTCGCTTTTGCCTGAATTACTGGCCGCCAATATTGCCTCGGTGAAAATAGAAGGACGTCAGCGCAGCCCGGCTTACGTGAGTCAAATTACCCGAGTCTGGCGTCAGGCCATTGACCATTGCCGAACCAACCCAGACACATTCAGCCCCACTCAAGAATGGATGGACACGCTGGGTGCCGTAGCGGAAGGCACGCAAACGACATTAGGTGCCTACCACCGGAAATGGCAGTAGAAGGAGAAACGATGAAATACGCATTAGGTGCCATCCTCTACTATTGGCCAAAACAAGAGGTAGAAACCTTTTATCAGGCAGCAATAGAGAGCAGCGCTGATATCATTTACCTCGGTGAAACGGTGTGCAGTAAACGCCGCCTGATGAAGGTCAGTGACTGGCTGGATCTCGCCAGACAAATTGCCGCCCACGGCAAGCAAGTGGTGATATCCACACTGGCGTTGCTTCAGGCCCCCTCCGAATTAAATGAATTGAAACGTTATGTTGAAAACGGGGAGTTCCTGTTGGAGGCAAACGATCTTGGTGCCGTCAATATGGCCGCCGAACGTCAACTTCCTTTCGTCGCTGGGCATGCGTTGAATTGCTATAACGCCTATACGCTACGATTGCTGCACAAACAAGGGATGGTGCGTTGGTGCATGCCCGTAGAGCTCTCACGTGACTGGTTATACAACTTGCTGAATCAATGTGATGAACTGGGGTTTCGCCACCAGTTTGAAGTCGAAGTGCTGAGCTATGGTCATCTGCCATTAGCGTATTCAGCCCGCTGTTTTACCGCTCGTTCAGAAAACCGGGCAAAAGACGAATGCGAAACCTGTTGCCTGAATTATCCCCAAGGGCGGAAAGTATTATCTCAGGAGAATCAGCAGGTTTTTGTCCTCAACGGCATCCAAACGCAAAGCGGTTATTGTTACAACCTGGGTAATGAATTGGCCTCCATGCGGGATTTGGTGGATATCGTCCGCCTCTCCCCAGAAGGCATTGATACGCTGGGTATGCTGGATAAATTCCGTGCCAATGAGCAGGGGCAATCCCCTCTGGCGCTAACAAATCAAGCGGATTGTAATGGCTATTGGAGGCGTGTCGCAGGACTGGAATTAGTTCAATAGCCGATAACAACGATTCTTCTCCAAACAGGCAGACAGACTTTTGTGTTCTGCCCGTTTTGCTTTTCTTAAAATGATGTAATCGTGCGGGGTGGTATAATAGCGGTAGGCACTCTCATCATTGGCTGGCATGATATTTTTGCCTGTCAAACAACAAAGTGAGCGACGTTATGTCCCTATCCCCCCGTTCAGTGGCTTTTTCCGTTCTTGACCTTGCTCCTATTCCCCAAGGCTCCAGCCCGCGTAACGCCTTCCACCATTCGCTGGATCTGGCGCAACACGCTGAACGCTTGGGCTATCATCGTTATTGGCTGGCGGAACACCACAATATGACAGGTATCGCCAGCGCGGCAACCTCCGTCCTGATCGGTTACCTTGCAGCAGGCACACAACACATTCGTCTCGGTTCAGGCGGTATTATGCTACCGAACCATGCGCCACTGGTTATTGCTGAGCAGTTTGGCACGCTAGAATCACTCTACCCCGGCCGCATCGATCTTGGTTTGGGAAGAGCACCGGGCACCGATCAACGAACGATGATGGCGTTACGGCGTCATTTGAACGCGGATATCGATGATTTCCCTCGGGATGTACAGGAATTACAACGTTACTTCGCAGATGCCCAACCAGGACAGACCGTTCAGGCGGTACCAGGTCAAGGGTTACAGGTTCCTATCTGGCTATTAGGTTCAAGCTTATACAGCGCACAGTTGGCCGCCGCGCTCGGGCTTCCTTTCGCGTTTGCCGCACATTTTGCACCGGATATGCTGCTACAGGCACTGAACGTGTATCGCGAGTCGTTTAAACCTTCCGAGACTCACCCAAACCCCTACACCATGGTTTGTGTCAACGTGGTTGCCGCTGATAGCGATCGTGATGCTCAGTTCCTCTTTACCTCGATGCAACAGCAGTTTCTCAATCTGCGCCGTGGCGTACCCGGCCCGCTTCCTGCACCAATAGAAGATATGGATACGGTTTGGTCACCAGCGGAACAATTTGGCGTTGAACAGGCATTACGCCTGTCTATCGTTGGCGATCAGGCAAAAGTCAGACATGGTTTGCAGAGTTTATTACGTGAAACATGGGTGGATGAAGTGATGATCAACGGTCAGATCTTTGATCATCAGGCACGCTTACGCTCTTTTGAAATCGCTATGAGTGTGCAGCAGGACGTATTGAATTAATCGCTCAGGCATACAAAACGAACGATCCAAAGAGGGGATGCCGACGCATCCCCTTTCCTTTTGCGGCTATCGCGTTATCTCTGGCAGACTATCAAAGGTCTTAAGCCCTTTTTTATCATACGGGTTACCAATCCAACGTTCCGTCTCTTTAAAATCTGGATTAACCAGACTTTTTGATGGTTCATAAAAATCGTAGCTTAATCCAGCTAAATCAGACCACGTATGAATCAGGTGAGCACTGCTGTATTTACGCGTCAAATAAGATGAGTAGTCAGACGGGTGGTTTTTTCGCCATTCGGGTGACATCCAAATCATAAAAGGCACCGTATACATAGCACGAGTGGGGGCCGCCTCATTACGACCTAAAATATCATGTGGTGGTGTTTCATAAACATCCTCGCCATGATCGGAAAAATAAAGCAAAAATCCGTTTGGTTTATTTTTTGCAAAAAGCGTAATCAGACTGTCGATGATATAGTCGTTATAGCCTTCTGCATTATCGTAATGGTTATAAACCTCAGCGTCCTGATCGCTTAATGTCGCGGGTAGATCCGTACGATCTTGAAATTTATCGAACGATTCAGGGTAGCGATATTTATAATTCATATGCGTACCCAGTAAATGAACAACGATAAATTTTTTCGGCGCTGGGTCAGCCATCACCTCCTCAAAGGGCGGTAAGACAACATCGTCGTACTGTCTGGCACTCTGCGTCCGCTGATTATTCAAATAGAACTGTTTATCCGTCTGTTTTGAGAAAACCGTTAGCATCGTATTACGTTTGGTCATCGTTTGTTGATTCGTGATCCAAAACGTTTTGTAGCCTGCTTGCTTCATCAAATTCATCAATGACGGTTTGGTTAGGTACAAGTCCGGGTTTTGCTCATCGGCAAACGTTAATGCCTGTTGCAAAATTTCTATCGTATACGGTCGTGATGTCACCACATCATTGAATACCACGAGGTTCGGATCGGTTTTGCTTAATGCATCGAGCCTTGGCGTAGTCTGACGCGAATAACCATATAGACTCATACGGCTACTCGTCGTAGATTCACCGATAACCAGCACCAACGTGCGAGGAGTATCACCATTAGCATCTTTCAGATTAGTCAAAGGCGGCAACGCAGCATTTTGCTGCAACATGCCTTCCATGCTGCCCAACTGTTGCCGATATTCAAGATAGCTACTCAGAAATTGCCAGGGAGCGGTTGTCCCCATACGTCCCGCCAGATAGCCAACCGTATCCTCCGCCGACAGCTTACTCAGGATCATTTTTTTATAGATCGGTACACCGAAGAGAACGGTAAATACTAACAACGACGCTATCGCCTTATACCGTGTTATCAGATAAACCGGACGCAGTTTTTTCCATAGTAAAATAGCCACGAACGTGTAAACCAACAGGATTCCCACGATCTTCAAACTAAAATACTGGCTTAAATACTCGCTCGCTTCCGTCGTATTTGACTCAAACATGACAAACAAAACGCTTTGCGAGAATTCTTGTTTATAAATGGAATAGTAGCCAAGCGCTGTTGCCGATGAAATCCACAAAACAAAGCCCAAAACGCCAGCGATGACTCGTGTTTTTCCGGGGAAAAGTAAAACGGGAATCAGCCACAGTAGGCTATAAATTAAAGCGTCACGTAATCCGTTCGCACCACTGTGGCCGGACAATAAAATTAATAGTTGTAATGTGCAGGAAAAATACCAGAAAAACACCAATAACCAGCCCAACCCTTTCCAGTCGGGTTTTCTTTCCCTAAAAATCTCTGACATTTATTTCAATCCAGGGTGAATTATTTTAATTAAGTCGTTTAAAACAACATCGAGTTACGCCTTCATGGAGTATCTTTTTTAATATGCTCGTCCTCTGCCAAGTTCAGCTGTACTGGCCGCTCGTCGTCTTGTCACTGACTAAGTCAAAATCTTGGATTCCCGCGACGACGACCTTCCTGCTATTCAACATTATTGGGATTGGGTATACCTCAATAGCCGGTAAAAGCCATGATGCCCTGATGTTAAATGACTATTAAAAAACAAAAGTCTTAAGAGAAACTTAATTTTGGGGAATTAAGCGGTGAGCTTTTATCAAAAAAAAAGCGACCCTCAAGAGGGTCGCTTTATATCAGAAAAAATCAGACGTCTAAATACCCGTAAAAAGATATTTTATTACCTGGTGTTACAGAAGCATTAAGCGTCTGCTGGACGACGGCGTGGCGCACGTGGCGCAGCGTCACGGTTAAATGTACGTTCACGACGTTCGCCATTTTGCCCTTCACGGCGCTCACCGCTGTAAGAACGACGAGGACCACCATCACGACCCGGCGCACCACCAGGACGTCCGCCACGGCGTTCATGTGGCTGAGCATCACCCAATAACTGCATATTCATTGGCTTGTTCAAAATACGCGTGCGGGTGAAGTGTGATAACAAATCGCCTGGCATGCCTTTTGGCAACTCAATGGTAGAGTGAGAGGCAAACAGCTTAATGTTGCCAATATAGCGGCTGCTGATGTCGCCTTCGTTAGCAATAGCACCAACGATATGACGAACTTCAACACCATCATCACGGCCAACTTCAATCCGATATAATTCCATATCGCCGGCATCACGACGCTCACGGCGAGGCGGACGATCGCCATCACGGCTGTCGCGAGAATCGCGGCAACGATCGCCACGTGCATCATCACGATCGCGGAATTCACGACGTGGACGACGATCGAACACCGGGTCTGGAGGCAGAATCAGAGGACGTTCCCCCTGTGCCATTTTCAGCAAAGCCGCAGCCAGCGTTTCAATATCCAATTCTTCCTGTGGCTGTAACTTTGTCAGTAGCGCACGGTACATATCCAGATCGCTGCTTTCCAGTTGCTGCTGAACCTTAGCCGCAAATCTGGTCAGACGACGCTGGCCCAGCAGTTCGGCATTAGGCAATTCCACTTCTGGAATCGTCAATTTCATGGTGCGTTCAACGTTACGCAACAAACGGCGTTCACGGTTTTCCACAAACAACAGCGCACGACCAGCACGACCAGCACGGCCGGTACGACCAATGCGGTGAACGTAAGACTCAGCATCCATCGGAATGTCATAGTTGACCACCAGACTAATGCGCTCAACGTCTAGCCCACGAGCGGCAACATCAGTGGCAATCAGGATATCCAGACGACCGTCTTTCAGACGTTCTAGCGTTTGCTCACGCAATGCCTGATTCATATCGCCATTCAGTGCAGCACTGTTGTAACCGCTGCGCTCCAGCGCTTCAGCCACTTCCAACGTCGCATTCTTGGTACGGACGAAAATAATCGCCGCATCAAAATCTTCCGCTTCCAGAAAACGTACTAACGCTTCGTTTTTACGCATGCCATGCACCGTCCAGTAGCTCTGGCTGATGTCAGGACGCGTCGTTACGCTGGACTGAATGCGAACTTCCTGTGGATCTTGCATGAAACGACGCGTAATACGGCGAATCGCTTCTGGCATCGTTGCAGAAAACAATGCTGTCTGATGCTGAGCTGGGATCTGCGCCATGATGTTTTCCACATCTTCAATAAAGCCCATGCGTAACATTTCATCGGCTTCATCCAGAACCAGGCCGCTCAGGTTAGACAGATCCAGCGTCCCTCGTTTTAAGTGGTCCAACAGACGACCTGGCGTACCCACAACGATTTGCGCACCCTGGCGCAAAGCACGCAACTGAACGTCATAACGTTGTCCGCCATACAGGGCAACAACATTCACGCCATGCATGTGCTTGGCAAAATCATTACAGGCTTCTGCAACCTGAACCGCCAGTTCACGGGTTGGCGCTAACACCAACATCTGCGGCGCTTTTAACTCAGGTTTTAAATTATTAAGTAATGGCAGAGCAAATGCTGCCGTCTTGCCGCTACCGGTCTGTGCCATACCCAGCACATCACGACCGTTCAGCAAGTGAGGAATACATTCCGCCTGAATCGGCGAGGGTTTTTCGTAGCCCAGATCGGTCAGGGCATTAATAATCGGAGCAGACAGCCCCAAATCAGCAAAAGAATTAGATACATCAGTCATGTACACGTGCCTCATTAACTATGGCGGCCAGTCTACATAACTCGTCGAGAAAATTTTCAGTCATTTTCATTGAAAAGTGTGAACCGGCTCAAATTGGATTAAAAAGCGAACAAAAAAGCCCTCACCCGCCAAGGTGATAACCGTAGTCTTTTAAGGCTGATAATATTGTTCGTCAGCTATTGCTGGTCCGATCCTGATAGGTCGTCTTGCTCTTGGCCTAGTAGCGCCAATTCCAACAATGCATAGCGGTGCTCAACAAAATTATGAACATTGTTAGCAACCGTCAGCTTGAACAGCGCCAAAGCGGTGTTCTTGTCCCCCAGACTTAGGTAGTGCTTACCTAAATAGAAGTCAGTTTCACTGAGATGCTCAGCGAGCGAAGTGTTATCCGTAGCTTCTTCCTGCAGACGCTGCATCAGTGTTTTTTCACTGATACTGCCCAGGTAGAATTCGACAATTTTCCATCCCCATGGCCCTTTCTGCGCTTCGTTATAACGTTTACTTAACGCTACTTTAGCTGTCTCTGGATTGATTTCTCGCTCCACAAGATACAGCCATAACGAACGGAAAGGATCATTCGGATCGTCTCGATAAAACGCCAGCAGATCATCCTGCGCTAACAGGTAACGACCGCCATAATACAAAGCGATGCCCCGGTTCAAACGCGCGTAATTGTAAGTTGGATCAAGCTCTAGTACAGAATCAAACGCTTCATAGGCAGCATCAAAATTGCCTGCCTGCGTTAAATAAATACCCAGATAGTTAAAAACTTCTGGCATATCAGGGCGGATCGTTAGCGCTTGTGAAAAATCATTTCGCGCTAATGCTCGCAACCCCAAGCTATCATACAGCACTCCGCGCTCATATAATAGCTGCGCTCGCTCATCATCGGTTAATGCCCGGCTTGCAAAGATCTGCTCCATACGCGCCAGAATGACTTCCTGCTGCAAAGTAGGCTGTAACGGAATCGCCAATACTGCATCTTTGCGCCAATCCGTGTTGCTGCATCCTGCCAGCATAAGTGCTGTTGCAACATAACACCCGCGCAAGAAAGGCTTCATTTCCCACTCCCGAAGACAAACATTGGATGAACATCCTGTCCCGGACTACTCAACATAAGGATATCCTTATCCTTATGATACACACAACACACTCTCGTTAAGGTAACCGGTTCAGTGTTGCACAGCGAGTAACATTATTCTTCCTCAGAAGACGGTGCAGCCGCTTCCTGAGATTGAGCATTGGCTTCCTTAATGCTCAAACGTACGCGTCCCTGACGATCAACTTCCAGAACCTTGACCGGTACTTCCTGGCCCATTTGCAGATAGTCAGTCACTTTCTCAACACGCTTATCGGCGATCTGAGAAATATGCACCAAGCCTTCTTTTCCACCGCCGATGGCGACAAAAGCACCGAAGTCAACGATGCGGGTAACTTTACCCTGATACACGCGGCCAACTTCGATTTCAGCTGTAATCTCTTCAATACGACGAATAGCGTGTTTCGCTTTTTCTCCGTCAGTTGAAGCGATCTTCACAGTACCATCGTCTTCAATTTCAATGGTGGTGCCCGTTTCTTCCGTCAGCGCACGAATCACAGAGCCACCTTTACCGATGACATCTTTGATCTTATCAGTGCTGATCTTGATCGTGTGAATACGTGGTGCAAATTCAGAGATATCGCCACGCGGCGTGCTGATAGCCTGTTCCATCACGCCCAGAATGTGCAAACGCGCACCTTTGGCCTGATTCAACGCAACCTGCATGATCTCACGGGTAATCCCTTCGATCTTGATATCCATCTGTAGCGCAGTGATACCTTCACGGCTACCAGCAACTTTAAAGTCCATATCGCCCAAGTGATCTTCATCACCCAGGATATCGGACAATACAACAAAGTTGTCGCCTTCTTTCACCAGACCCATCGCGATACCTGCAACCGCTGATTTGATCGGCACGCCCGCATCCATCAGTGCCAGAGAAGCACCACAGACAGACGCCATAGAAGAAGAACCATTAGATTCTGTGATTTCAGAAACGACACGCACGGTATACGGGAACTCACTGGCCTTCGGCATTACAGCCAACACGCCACGTTTCGCCAGACGACCATGACCAATTTCACGACGTTTAGGCGAACCCACCATACCTGTCTCACCAACAGAATACGGAGGGAAGTTATAGTGCAGCAGGAAGCGATCGGTGCGCTCACCGGTCAACTCATCAATAGTTTGTGCATCACGCTCAGTACCCAACGTTGCGGTTACCAACGCCTGCGTTTCACCACGAGTGAAAAGCGCGGAACCGTGAGTACGCGGCAATACGCCAGTGCGTACGTCCAAGCCACGGATCATGTCTTTCTCACGACCATCAATACGTGGTTCACCAGCCAGAACGCGACTACGTACAACATTTTTCTCAATGGCATGCAGAATTTCGCCCAATTCACCGTCGTCCAACGGTTCACCTTCAGGTTGCTCTGACTGCAATGCAGCGATAGTTTCAGCTTTAATCACATCGATCTGTGCATAACGCTGTTGCTTATCGGTAATACGATAAGCATCGCTTAAACGAGATTCAGCCAGCGCTGCAACACGTGCATTCAATGCATCATTCGCGGCCTCTGGTTGCCAATCCCAACGAGGTTTACCTGCTTCTTTTACCAGTTCATTAATGTTCTGAATAATAACCTGCTGTTGCTCATGGCCAAATACGACCGCTCCCAGCATTTGATCTTCGCTTAACAGATCTGCTTCGGATTCCACCATCAGAACGGCACCTTCGGTACCAGCAACAACCAAATCCAGACGGCTTTCTTTCAGTTCATCAATCGTCGGGTTCAGCACGTATTGGTCATTCAGATAGCCGACGCGAGCTGCACCAATTGGACCATTGAATGGAATACCGGACAAACTCAGCGCGGCAGAAGCACCAATCATCGCAACGATATCAGGGTTAACTTGTGGGTTAACAGAAACCACTGTCGCAATCACCTGGACTTCGTTTACAAATCCTTCAGGGAACAGCGGACGAACCGGACGGTCAATCAGACGAGCGATCAGTGTTTCACCTTCACTCGGGCGACCTTCACGGCGGAAGAAACCACCAGGGATACGACCAGCAGCGTAAGTACGCTCCTGATAGTTAACGGTTAACGGGAAAAAATCCTGGCCTGGTTTAGCTTTTTTAGCACCAACGACAGTCACAAATACTGCCGTATCATCCATGCTAACCATCACTGCGGCGGTAGCCTGGCGTGCCATCATACCAGTTTCTAACGTAACGGTATGTTGACCATATTGGAACTGACGAACGATCGGATTCAGCAAAATAATATCCTTAACGGGGGTATACCATCCTTACTCTGGATAGGCATACCGATGAACACTCGACCTTTGCATCACATCCTCACGACTAATGACAACCTTTACCCTGCCCATGCAGATAAAGCCTCTCATTAGCCGCGCGAACCTCTGTAACGAAAGATCATAATTAAAACAGCAATACATTACTCTGTTTTCTAAACGCTTCCTAGAAGAAAGGGGCCAAAATAGGCCCCTTCCCACTGAAACTCTGAAGACTTAGCGACGCAGACCCAGACGTTCAATCAGGCTGGTGTAACGTGCCACATCTTTACGCTTCAGGTAGTCCAGCAGCTTACGACGCTGAGAAACCATACGCAGCAGACCACGACGGCTGTGGTGATCTTTTTTGTGCTCGGCAAAGTGGCCTTGCAAGTGGTTGATCTGTGCAGTCAACAAGGCAACCTGAACTTCGGTAGAACCGCTGTCGTTCGTGCCACGACCAAATTCCGCTACGATTTTAGCTTTAGCTTCAACACTTAGAGACATAGTCATACTCCAAACATTATAGATAAAAAAACAGGCGCCGATCTCTAATTCAGCCACCCAATAGTTAAGCCGCGCTATTCTACTCTCAGCACCTCACGATAGCAAGGCGGCAACGAGCGCGCTTACATCGGAAATTCAACAACCAAACGCCGTGGTGCCACACGTCCGTCATTATCGATTTCGCCCATGCCGATAAATTTGCGTTCATCACCTTCGGTGATGCGCGCCATACCATTTGACGGTGCTCCTGCAACCTGAACGGGTTGCCCTAGCTTGAGATAGCCTGCCACGACGGGCGTTAAATTTACTTCGGGGAAACCGATTACCGGGCTTTCCATCGGCATAAGCAATGGATCCAGACTGAGTGCCGGAGGGCACTCCTCCGCTTGGGCCTGCTCAACCAACGCAGAGAGTTGCTCCAGCGTCACCATTTTTTCCGTGGCGTACGTCGCAACCTGCAAACGGCGCAAATAAACCACATGCGCACCACAACCCAGCTTTTCGCCCAAATCGTCAATAATAGTGCGGATGTATGTCCCTTTTGAACAGTGAATCTCCAGTTCCAGCTCATCCCCTTCCCAGCGAATAAACAGCAGTTCGTAAACGGTGATTTCACGCGCTTCACGCGGAACCGTCACTCCTTGACGGGCATACTCATACAGTTTTCGCCCCTGATATTTCAGCGCGGAGTACATAGAGGGCACTTGCTGCGTAGTACCGCGAAAACTCTCCAATGCCAGTTCCAACTCGGTAGCAGAAAAAACAATCGCACGCTCTTCAATCACATTACCATCTGCATCCGACGTATCAGTGCGTTGCCCAAGGCGGGCAATAACGCGGTAACGTTTATCGGTATCAAGTAAGTACTGGGAAAATTTCGTCGCTTCTCCGAGACAAATCGGCAACATTCCTGTCGCCAGTGGATCCAATGCGCCCGTATGACCAGCTCTATTGGCGTTATAGATCCGTTTTACCTTCTGTAAAACATCATTAGATGACATACCCTGCGGTTTATCTAACAGCAATACACCGTGTACATCACGGCCACGGCGACGAGGACGACTCATTAATCCTCCTGCTCTTCGCCCGTAGAAGAACGACGTTCTACATCATTTCTGACAACGTTAGTAACCAGATTGGACATTCTCATCCCTTCGACCAGTGAATTGTCGTAAGAGAACGTTAACTCCGGGACAACTCGCAGGCGCATTGCTTTACCCAACAGCATACGGATAAAACCAGATGCATCTTGCAGCGCTTTCACTGCCGTCTTCACCTGTTCTGGATCATTATCATTTAGAAATGTCACAAACACTTTCGCATAGGCCAGATCGCGAGAAACCTCCACGCCAGAAACGGTCGCCATACCAATTCGCGGATCTTTCACTTCACGTTGAATAATAATGGCGATTTCTTTTTGCATTTCCTGCGCAACGCGCTGGGTGCGACTGAATTCTTTTGCCATATTAAATCCTCAATTAAAAATCGGGGGGCACTAGGCCCCCCTTACAAATGTCTCGCTTCGCTACTTAGCAAAAACTTACGCGATAGTGCGTTTGATCTCAATCGTTTCAAAGACTTCGATCATGTCGCCTGCGCGAACATCATTGTAGTTCTTCACACCGATACCACATTCCATGCCGTTACGAACTTCATTAACGTCATCTTTGAAGCGGCGTAGGGATTCCAGCTCACCCTCGTAGATCACCACGTTTTCACGCAGTACACGGATCTTATTGTGACGTTTCACGACACCTTCCGTCACCATACAACCGGCAATCGCACCAAATTTAGGCGATTTGAAGACATCACGTACTTCAGCCAAACCGATGATCTCTTGCTTATATTCTGGCGCTAACATACCACTCATGGCCTGTTTGACTTCATCAATCAGGTCATAGATAACGGAGTAGTAACGCAGATCCAAGCTTTCTGCTTCAACAATACGGCGAGCAGAAGCATCGGCACGAACATTAAACCCAAGGATAATCGCATTCGATGCGGCTGCCAGCGTAGCGTCCGTTTCTGTGATACCGCCCACACCAGAACCGACGATTTTGACTTTTACTTCATCGGTAGACAGTTTTTGCAGCGAATCAGAAATCGCTTCACAAGAGCCCTGAACGTCAGATTTCAATACGATATTCAGCTCAGAAACTTCACCTTCGGTCATGTTGGCAAACATGTTTTCCAGTTTAGATTTCTGCTGACGGGCCAGTTTCACTTCACGGAATTTTCCTTGACGATAGAGAGCCACTTCGCGCGCTTTCTTCTCATCACGCACTACCGTTGCTTCATCACCAGCGGCAGGAACACCGGATAATCCCAGAATCTCAACTGGAATAGATGGTCCAGCTGAAACAATTTCATGTCCTAGTTCATCACGCATTGCACGAACGCGGCCATATTCAAAGCCACACAGGACGATATCGCCCTTATTCAACGTACCTTCACGGACCAGAACGGTAGCAACAGGACCACGACCTTTATCCAGGAAAGATTCGATCACTACGCCGCTCGCCATCCCACTGCGAATGGCTTTAAGTTCAAGGACTTCGGCTTGTAATAAAATCGCATCCAGTAGCTCATCAATCCCTGTCCCCGCTTTCGCAGACACATGGACAAACTGCGCTTCACCACCCCACTCTTCTGGCATCACGCCATATTGGGACAGTTCGGTTTTGACACGATCCGGATCGGCTTCTGGTTTATCAATCTTGTTCACCGCAACAACGACGGGGACCTGAGCGGCTTTCGCATGCTGGATAGCTTCAATGGTCTGAGGCATCACGCCATCGTCTGCCGCAACGACCAGAACCACAATATCCGTTGCCTGAGCACCACGAGCACGCATCGCAGTAAACGCGGCGTGTCCCGGTGTATCAAGGAAAGTGATCATGCCATTATCGGTTTCTACGTGATACGCACCGATATGCTGAGTAATACCACCAGCTTCACCCGCTGCAACCTTAGTTGAACGGATGTAATCCAGTAATGATGTTTTACCATGGTCAACGTGACCCATGATGGTCACCACTGGCGCACGGGATTCAGCAGCAGCACCGGTATCACGGTCGCTCATTACCGCTTCTTCCAGCTCATTTTCGCGACGTAGGATCACTTTGTGGCCCATTTCTTCTGCCACGAGCTGTGCCGTTTCCTGATCGATAACCTGATTAATGGTCGCCATCGCGCCCAATTTCATCATGGCCTTAATAACCTGGGAACCTTTAACAGCCATTTTGTTCGCTAACTCAGCGACAGTCACTGTCTCACCAATAACCACATCGCGGTTAACGGCTTGAGCTGGCTTATTAAAGCTTTGCTGCAACGTACTAGGCTTACGTTTACCTTTACCACCACGAGTCACAGCACGCGCTTCTTCACGATCGGCTTTTGACTCAGACAGGCGATTACCTTTTTTCTGTTTGGTAACCTTACCGCCGCGACCACGACTGCGACGTTCGCCTTCAACCTGGCGGTCACTCTCATCTTCCGCTTCGCGAGCATGATGAGACGTCGTCACATGGTAATCAGCGGCATCCTCAGGTTTGGCGCTTTCTGCTTCCCAACGTCCGGCGTTTTCTTCGGCCATCCGACGAGCATCTTCCGCAATGCGGCGAGCTTCTTCTTCAACCTTAAGACGCGCGGTTTCTTCTGCTTTACGTTTAAGTTCAGCGGCCTCAGCTTCTCGGCGAGCTTTCTCAGCCTGAGCTGGTTTTGTCATACTATCGTTTTGTTGATTCGTCACTTTCTCTTTTTCCGCAACATCACGCTTAGCTTTTTCAGCGGCTTCACGTTTGGCTTGCTCTTCGGCAGCACGTTTAGCTTTTTCAGCCGCCTCACGCTGGGCCTTCTCTTCAGCCTCACGCTTAACCAGCTCTTCAGCAGCACGTTGTGCCTGTTCTTCCGCTTCACGCCGTGCCAGCTCTTCCTCTTCTGCCTGTTGGGCATCCAGAGGATCGCGTTTTACATAAGTGCGTTTCTTGCGGACTTCGATCTGCACTGACTTACTCTTCCCGCCAGTGCTTGGAATACTCAGCGTACTACGCGTTTTACGCTGCAGTGTCAATTTACCCGGCGCACTCCCACGATCGCGGTTAAGGTGCGCCAGTAACGTTTCTTTTTCATGCTGGGTCACAGAATCAGACGAGGATTTGGTAATTCCCGCGTCAGCAAACTGCTGTATCAGGCGGTCAACCGGAGTCTGAATCTCTGCGGCCAGCGATTTTACGGTTACATCTGTCATGCTGTTCCTTTCCTGCTACAGTTCGTTATTCGTTGTCGTCGCCAAACCAACAGATATTACGAGCGGCCATAATCAACTCGCCGGCTTTTTCATCATTCAGCCCTTCAATATCAGTCAGATCGTCAACGCCCTGCTCAGCAAGATCTTCCAGCGTACAAACACCATGTGCCGCCAGCTTGAATGCTATCTCACGCGACAGGCCAGGTAAACTGAGCAAATCATCCGCAGGTTGGCCATCACCACGGCTTTCTTCGTGCGCCAGCGCGAGTGTGGTCAATGCGGCTTTAGCACGTTCACGTAACACTTCAATCGTCTCTTCATCTAGGCCTTCAATAGCCAGCAACTCTTTGATTGGCACATAAGCCAATTCTTCGAGTGAAGAGAAACCTTCTTCAACCAGAACCGTGGCAAACTCTTCGTCGACATCGAGGTGCTTAGTAAAGACGTCGATGGCGGCATGCGCCTCAGCCTGGTGTTTGGCCTGTAGATCTTCTACCGTCATGACGTTGAGTTCCCAACGATCATCTGAACGGTGCTGTTTTAACAACTGAGAGGCCAAGCGCACATTCTGACCATTACGCCCAATGGCTTGTGCCAGATTGCTGGATTCAACTGCGATATCCATCGTGCAGGTATCTTCATCAACAACGATAGAGACGACATCCGCTGGCGCCATAGCATTAATGACAAATTGAGCCGGATTATCATCCCAGAGGATAATATCAATACGCTCACCACCAAGCTCACTAGACACCGCTTGTACACGAGCGCCGCGCATACCAACACAAGCACCAACAGGATCGATGCGCTTGTCATTGGTTTTCACGGCAATTTTTGCACGAGAACCCGGATCGCGGGCTGCGGCCTTAATCTCAATAACTTCTTCGCCAATTTCAGGCACTTCGATACGGAAGAGTTCGACCAGCATTTCAGGGCGAGAACGACTGACAAACAGTTGCGCACCACGCGCTTCTGGACGGACAGAATAAAGCACGCCGCGAATACGATCGCCGGGACGGAAATTCTCACGCGGAAGCATGTCTTCACGACCAATCACCGCTTCGGCGTTGTTGCCCAAGTCCAAAGAGATATTATCGCGATTAACTTTTTTCACCACGCCAGTGACGATATCGCCTTCCTGCTCACGGAATTGGTCAACAACCATCGCGCGTTCAGCTTCACGAACCTTCTGTACAATAACTTGTTTCGCCGTTTGCGTGGTAATACGATCAAACGTTACCGACTCGATTTGATCCTCTACATAACCACCGACGTCCAGTGTAGGATCTTCAAACTGTGCTGCTTCCAGCGTAATTTCACGTGTCGGCTGGGTAACTTCACTGACAACCAGCCAACGACGGAAGGTATCAAAGTCGCCAGTTTTACGATCGATACTGACGCGAACATCAATCTCTTGCTCGTATTTTTTCTTCGTTGCCGTCGCTAGGGCCGTTTCCAGCGCTTCAAAAATCTTCTCACGCGGGAGGGCTTTTTCATTGGAAACAGCTTCAACAACAGCCAGAATCTCTTTATTCATCCTAGTTGCCTCATCCAAACTTTAAAAGTGGGGTACCAGATTCGCTTTCTGGATGTTGCTCAGCGCGAATACTTCGTCTTTGCCTTCCACAGTTATGGTGATCATTTCGCCATCGATGGCTTTAATAATACCTAACCATTTACGACGATTCTGGACTGCCATACGCAGTACCACCGTTACCTCTTCACCGATGAAACGCTCATAATGCTCTATGGTGAATAAAGGACGCTCAAGCCCCGGAGATGATACCTCAAGGTTATAGGCGACAGTGATAGGATCCTCAACATCCAGTACTGCACTGACCTGGTGGCTAACATCAGCACAATCATCAACAGTGATCCCATCTTCACTATCAATATAAATACGCAGCGTCGATTGGCGACCCCGGATGAACTCAATACCAACTAATTCAAAGCCTAATGCTTCGACTGGCGCTGAAATCATCTCTGTTAACTTTTGTTCTAATGTGGACAAGCCCACCCCCAAGACATAAAAAAAGGGCTTAATAGCCCAGTAATTCTGTTGCCAAATAACAAAAAACCCCGATATATCGGGGCTTTATGCAACTGGACCCTAATGCCGTATAAAGCGCGGCATAAACTTTCAGTTAAGGATTTTTTCAAAAAATACTGTAAGAAGAGACACTAATCCGTCAAACAACTTATTTGAAAAAATATTTTACTGGAAAGTTAAGTGGTTGCGGGGGCTGGATTTGAACCAACGACCTTCGGGTTATGAGCCCGACGAGCTACCAAGCTGCTCCACCCCGCGTCCGAAAACGTGGCAAATACTACGCTGACAACCGCAAAAATGCAAGTTATCTCTAGGATTGGTACGAGGACGGGATTTGAAATCATTACCTAACATACTGATATGAAAAGGCACCTGTCAAACTCGTATTGCAATGTACCCTTATTTGTATCCACAAGCAAGATAACTTCACGCCTTACTCAAACAATACAGCGAAAACAACTGTAATAAAGAGCCCATACGCGCGAGCGCATCATACCCATGATGCAAGAGGAAATCAAAACATTATCGGCACCCAATAATCTCATCGCCCCATTATAGAAGAAATTCAAAATGATGTTGGCATCGCACCAATAACCGAGCGAAACGACCAGCAATCACAGGGACACCGGCGGTGATAAAAAGAAAAATCGCATCAATCTAAAATCCAGACTCTGGTATTCAAATAGGTAAGGACATTTACCACGTTGGAAAACCAGAGCCTGCTAACGTGAAACTATTTGGGGTTAATTTGTCAGCACAGTGGAGTCCTGCCCTGCTGCTGGTAAAGAAACGTGTACCTGCTCACGACATGGGGAAAACATGTCCAGCTCTGGTTGATACACACTGCTTTGCACACCAAACAGGCCCAGTATAGAGTGGTACAAATTGTCATGACTATACTCTTTGCTGTCCGCGTTATTACGTAAACAGGAGAGCTTAAGGCGAGCATTTTGCGCAAATGCCGACGAAAACCACATTACCATAGGGACATGTGTTTGCTCATCGGGCGCAATGATGTAAGGCGTACCATGCAGGTACATACCACTCTCTCCCAGTGACTCACCATGATCGGAAACGTAGATCATCGCCACATCACGCTGGCCAGAATAGCGCTGCAATAAGTCAATGGTTTTACCAAGCATCCGATCGGTATAGACCAGCGTGTTGTCATAAGTATTGGTCAACGCTTCGTTGCTGCATTTCTCAATCTGATTACTGTCGCAAGTTGGGCTGAACACTTTGTCTTGCGCCGGGTAACGTTCAAAATAAGTGGGCCCATGACTGCCCAATTGGTGCAGCACAATGAGTGCATCGCCGTGCATGGCATCAATGCGTGAACTGAGTTGGTGAAGCAGTACATCGTCATAACAAGTGCCATCCTTGTTGACGCATTGTTCGGCAATTCTCAGCTTAGGCATGTCATCGGTGGGTACTCGTGCGCACACACCTTTGCAACCACCGTTATTGTTGTTGCGCCAGAGGATGTCAATGCCAGTGCGTTTCAGGATGTCGAGTAGATTCTCTTCCGTCGCGGCACGCACGTCATTGTATTGAGAACGTGTCATACGTGAAAACAGACAGGGCAGTGAAATGGCCGTCGCTGTACCGCAGGATGAGACATTTTTGAAACTGATGATATCCTGGAGCTGCGACAGGGATGGATTAGTTGCTCGTGGATAACCATTGAGCTGGAAGTTTTGCGCACGCGCAGTTTCGCCCACCACCACAATCACCAGCTTGGGCGGCTTATCCGCGGCAACTACAGCTCGCGTGGCATCTTTGGCCACAACTCGCAACACCTGTGATTCCGCTCTGTACCTGCGTTTCAGGTAACCGTTGGTATTGCGCACGATGTTGTAGGGCAGCGCTTGATCCTTAATTTGCATGTTGTTGCGCAGCAACGAGGCATAATCCTTGTAGAATATCAGGATGACCGCAGCCAGCACGGTTAACGTCACCAGAATATTACCCAGCCACCACAACACAGTTTGCAAAGGACTCCCCGCCTTTTTGGTGGGTAGAAAAATCATTGTGGCCGCAGGCAACACGCCAAGCACAATAATAGTAAGCAACAAGGGAACGGAAAAGTATGAAGTGAGTTCCGCCTGATTGGTCTCAAAAAAGTTCTGCACCATACTGCGATCGATCAGCACGTTGTAATGCAGCATGAAGTAACTGCAACAAGCACTGGTGACAACCAACAGTACCAGCATTGGCTTACGTATGTATGGCAGGGCTAAAATTGGCGTGAGTAATAAGTTGAGAAGACAAAAAATGAAAACCGGTAGACTGATAAAGAACAGCAAGTTATGCAGGCTGTTGATCTCTACTTTGGACCATAGCGTTTGCCACAGTGCAAAGTTACCGATGGTAGTGAAGAACAGTGCGGCTACCCAAGTCAATTGTACCGGGTTAAACCGCAAGGATGACAGACGTTGAAACACGCGCAATCCCCAGTGAGTTGAAAGTGCACGTAGTATCAAAAAGCGTGTGTCAAGATGTTGTTAAGATCCCGATAACCTATTTAAGATGCCGATTACCTATGACCCGCCTGCTCATCATCGAAGACAACCCTGAGTTAGTTGCCAACCTATACGGATTTTTCGAACCACTGGGCTATGTGCTGGACGATGCACGCGATGGTGCCACTGGCCTGCGTATGGCCACGCAGAATGATTACGATGCGATCTTGTTGGATCTGATGCTGCCACGACTGGACGGCATGACGCTTTGCAGCAAACTCCGTCTGGAGTTTCAGAACCCCGTGCCGGTGCTGATGCTGACCGCACGCGACCCGGTGGATGATCGCGTTCAAGGTTTTGCGCTGGGTGCAGACGATTATCTGGTTAAGCCTTTTTCGCTTAAGGAGTTGGACGCACGCATCAATGCATTGGTTCGCAGAGCACAAGGTCGACAGGTACAAGGCACGTTGGCTTGGCAAGACTTGCTGGTAGATACCCGCACACCACAAGCATGGCGGCAGGGCCAGACCATCAATCTGACACCAACCACACATAAATTGTTGCTGTGCCTGATGCGATCCGCGCCCGCTGTCGTCAAAAAACAGGAGATGGAATACCTGCTTTGGGGTGATGAGCCTCCTGAAAGCGGTGCTTTACGAACACATATTCATGACTTGCGCCAGAGAATTGACAAAAACTTCACATCTGCGCTGATAGAAACAGTACATGGCATTGGTTTACGCCTACACAAGCCCGGGGAAACTGCGCCGGAATAATCACACAGAGAGCAGAACAGTATGATGAAAGCCATCTATCAACAGATGACACTCAATACGCGCATTACGGTTTCGTTCGTGCTGCTGATGGTGGCTGTCATGGCGTTTGTGGCCGTGGCCGAGCAACTTGACTACGATGAATTAAGAACGCGGGTGATCTCGGAAAATCTGCGCAGTGAAGTGCCTCGGCTGGAAAAGGACATTGCTAACGGTATCTCCCCTACGATGCCGGAGGGTAGTCAGTTCTATGACGCGCAGACCGTGCCCGATCCCCTACGCCAATACACTCTGGGCTACCATCGTATGGAAAATCCTGATGGTAAGCACTTACTGGTGTTTGAACGCCACGAACAACGATACTACCTGCTGAAGGATGGCAAGTATTACCAGTATCTGGAATTCATGATTGACTGTTTCGCCCCGCTGGTCATTTTGTCATGCATTCTGTGCGCATTTTGGATTGGCCGTCTAACTTCTGCACGCGTCACCGCCCCCATTACACGCCTGGCCGAAGTGGTGCAACAAAAGCAAAAGCCATTTCCCTTCCAGGATGCGCATGACGAAATCGGCGTACTGGCGCGAGCATTTGCCCAACATAGCGATGAACTGGAACAGTTTCTACAGCGCGAACGATGCTTTGTGGGTGATGCCAGCCATGAATTGCGCACCCCGCTGGCTATCATTGGCGGAGCAGCAGAAACCATCGCACACCAATTGCCTGCCGACAGCCACTTGATACCAAGCGCTGAGCGCATTGTGCGCACCACGCAGGAAATGCAACGTCAGTTGACTTGTTTGTTACTGCTCTCACGCGATCCGCAAACACTGCCCCGAACCGACGTTCCTCTGCGTCCATTGATCGAGGAATGTTTCACTCGCTGCCAGCCCTGGCTGGCAAAAAAACCGGTGAAGCTGCTCCTGGATGCACCGCAAAATCCCTACGCACACACCAATGCAGAACTGGCTCGCAGTGTAATTTGGAATCTGCTGCGCAATGCCTGCCAGTACACCAGCGAAGGCGAAATACACCTGAGCCTGCGAGGCACGACACTGGTCATTTCTGACACCGGTCCGGGGTTGCCGCCTAGCATAGACCCACATCAATTTCAGCGTTTCCAGTCTGGTGTACGTCAAAGTGGTGAAGGGCTTGGTTTATCCATTGTGCAACGCATTGTGGAACATCTGGGCTGGAGCATGGCAGTTGAAAGCTCGGAAAAAGGTTGCCGATTTACACTGGAAATGCACTAAGCAGCATAGCCAAAAGTGGTGGTATAGATTATGACCGACAAGCGTCTTTATGTCCTCATCTCTGGCGGCAACCCCAAAGTTGACGGATAGGCATTTAGTTTAACGTTACGATACAACCAGAGTCCGCCGTCATTTCAGTTCAAAATCTTGACAATTTCCTGACACCTTTTTCTCCATACTCCACCAAATTGGTTTATTTGGGGAATGCACATGCAATCATCAGTCGGTAAGTGCCCGCTCATCCCCGCCAATATGCTCTATACCGATCAAGAATATAGCATCACCGATGCACCAAATCCGTGCTCGGCAACGGATAAATACGGAAACGAACATGAATAAAGCCACGGGTATCACCCGAATTATCAAAGCAACCGGTTATTCCCTTCAAGGACTGCGTCAGGCCTGGCAACACGAAGCTGCCTTCCGACAAGAACTACTGTTGGCTGTCGCTACTGGAATCGCGGTCTATGTACTGCCGGTATCGCTGATAGAGAAACTGCTACTGATGGGATCGGTAGTGTTGATCGTAGTGCTGGAGTTGGTGAACAGCGCGATAGAGGCTGCTGTCGATCGCATCGGCATGGAGCATCACGAACTCTCCGGAAGAGCGAAAGATTTAGGATCAGCCGCCGTATTCGTCGCCATCATACAGGCTGTAGTGGTATGGGCAACCGTGCTATGGTTTCATTTCGGCTGACGGAAAAATCATGCTCGAAACAAATAGGAAAACATCTCGAGCATCCTGATTTCAAATCAAGCTGAGCATTGGGCAGTCATAAAAGAATATTGCTAACTGGACGTTTTCTATAGACAAAAAAATAGACGCTAATTAGCGTCTATTTTTTAATATTGGTACCGAGGACGGGACTTGAACCCGTAAGCCCAATCGGGCACTACCACCTCAAGGTAGCGTGTCTACCAATTCCACCACCTCGGCATCACAACAACTTTTACACAGTATCGACAACATTGTCGCAGTACTGCTCTAAACTATTTACTTCGGAATATCACTCGCCGGTGTAGCCGGTGCAACTGGCGTTGTCGTTTGTTCAACGTTTTCCGGTTGGCTCAAGTTATCCCAGACGCCACCTTTTTTCTGCTGGGTACTTAAATTACCCAACACAAGACTAATGATGAAGAACAATGTTGCCAATACTGCCGTCATGCGAGTCATAAAGTTGCCAGAGCCGCTCGAACCGAACAAAGTGGCAGAAGCACCTGCTCCGAACGAAGCGCCCATATCAGCACCTTTACCCTGTTGTAACATAATCAAGGCAACGAGGCCGATTGCTACTAACAAGAAAATGACTAAAAGAGCTTCGTACATAGTTGTACCTGTAACCATGTTCCCCATCATTAATGGAGAATGCTAAATTCTCGCGGCGCACCGCATCTCATCCACCGAATCGAATGATTTAATCATCCAGTATCAAGCGGGTCTGAATACTAACTAATGGCTGTAGCGTACGCAAGGGTAATTTGTTCGTCATTTGCCAATTGAAGAAAAAAACAGCGGCTTTCAGCATATCACAACGGCTGAAAGCCTATCTTCTTGATTGTCGGAGGTTAACCAACAGCCTTCACCGCATCCGCAATACGGTTGGCCAACTCAATTACCGTTGCCTCATTTTCGCCCTCAACCATGACGCGAATTAGCGGTTCTGTTCCCGATTTACGTAACAGCACTCTCCCTCGACCGGTGAGTTCTTTCTCAACATCCAGCGTCACCTGTTGAACCGTTTTATCTTCCAGTGGGTCATGTTCACCAGAAAAACGTACGTTCACCAAAATCTGCGGAAAAAGCTTCATTCCACTGCATAAATCATGCAGGCTCATGTGGTTTCTGACTATCGCCGTCAATACCTGCAAACCGGCAATCACGCCATCACCCGTTGTCGTTTTATCCAACAAAATAACATGGCCGGAATTTTCGGCACCAATACGCCAGCCTTTCGCCTGCATCATTTCCAGGACATAACGATCGCCGACTTTGGCTCGGGCAAAAGGGATTCCTAGTTGTTTTAAGGCCAGTTCCAACCCCATATTGCTCATCAGCGTACCGACCGCACCACCGCGTAATTGTCCTTGGCGTAAACCTTCCCGGGCGATGATATACAGAATCTGGTCGCCATCGACTTTATTACCCAGATGATCGACCATAATCAAACGGTCACCATCTCCATCAAATGCCAGCCCAACGTCTGCTTTTTCAGCTAAAACCCGTGCCTGTAGCTGTCTGACATCTGTAGCACCACACTCTTCATTGATATTCATTCCATCGGGTTCACAACCGATAGAAATCACTTTTGCCCCCAGTTCACGCAACACACTGGGCGCAATGTGGTACGTAGCACCGTTAGCGCAATCGACGACAATTTTCAGGCCATTGAGACTAAGTTCACTCGGGAATGTCCCCTTGCAAAACTCAATATAACGTCCGGCCGCATCAACAATACGATTTGCCTTGCCCAATTCCGCAGACTCTACGCAGGTCAGCGGTTTTTCCATCTCAGCCTCTATCGCCTCCTCAACATCATCAGGCAATTTAGTCCCATCAATAGAAAAGAATTTGATGCCATTATCATAATAGGGGTTATGTGAAGCAGAGATAACAATTCCGGCCTCAGCCCTAAAAGTACGCGTCAGATAAGCAACCGCAGGTGTCGGCATTGGACCGGTAAAAGAAGCTGACAACCCTGCTGCTGCAAGTCCTGCTTCAAGAGCCGACTCCAACATGTAACCGGAGATTCGGGTATCCTTACCAATAATAATCTTCCGCGAACCATGACGAGCCAGCACCTTACCCGCCGCCCACCCTAGCTTAAGCACAAAATCAGGTGTAATCGGTGTATCGCCCACTTTGCCACGCACGCCATCGGTCCCAAAATACTTACGGTTACTCATAATCGTTTTTATTCCTTTGCTGCAAGAGTCGCTTCAACAATGCGCATCGCATCGACGGTTTCTTTTACATCATGAACACGGATAATCTGGGCACCTTGCATTGCTGCAATCACCGCACATGCCACACTGCCCTGTACCCGCTGTAACGGAGGCACTTTAAGCAGTTGCCCTACCATAGACTTCCTAGACATCCCCACCAACAGCGGTAATCCAAAACGATGCAATTCGCCCAAACGGGCAAGAAGCTCATAATTATGAGCCAAATTCTTACCAAATCCGAACCCAGGATCCAGCAATAACCGACTTTTCGGAATATTACCTTCCACACAGCGATCAACATGCTGTTGTAAAGTGTCCCCAATCTCCAACATCAAATCATTGTAATGAGGGTTGTGTTGCATCGTTTTTGGCAAGCCTTGCATATGCATCAGGCAAACAGGTAACCCAGTCGCCGCCGCCGCCTCTAACGCCCCCGGCTCCTGCAAGGATCGAATATCGTTGATAAGATGCGCGCCAGCCTGAGCAGAAGCCGTAATAACATCAGCTTTTGAGGTATCAACAGAAATCCAGGTATCAAAACGTTTAGACAACGCTTCAACCACAGGGACAACCCGATCCAACTCTTCATCAACACTGACTTCATCCGCACCAGGGCGCGTCGATTCGCCACCAATATCAATCAATGTCGCACCTGCCGCGATCATTTCCTGAGCATGACGTACTGCTGCATCAATAGTATTGTTCTTACCACCATCAGAGAATGAATCCGGTGTGACATTAAGAATGCCCATCACATTAGGACGAGACAGATCCAGTGTTACCCCTCGGGCAATCAATTGCATGATATGTTCCTCAACCTACTGACCTGTTTTCAATTTTCCAACAGGCCTCTATAGTAAAAAACCCCAGCGTAGGCTGGGGTTTACAGATGTCACTGACTATAGTCAAGCACAACCATTCGTGCGTTATTTATCGCTCAGTTGTTCTGACATTGAATCCCCTGGATTCGGAGTATGGGGTTCATCAACAGGCGTCGGCGCTTTTGGCGCACCACCACTTCCCGTATTGCTACCTGAACCAGAGTCTTCCCAACCGGCTGGCGGACGAACATCTTTACGAGCCATCAGATCATCAATCTGAGGAGCATCAATGGTTTCATACTTCATCAACGCATCCTTCATCGAATGCAGTATGTCCATGTTTGCCATTAATAGCTCACGTGCACGGATGTAATTACGTTCAATCAGAGACTTCACTTCCTGATCGATGATCCTCGCCGTTTCATCAGACATGTGCTTGGCCTTTGCCACTGAACGGCCAAGAAATACTTCGCCTTCTTCTTCAGCGTACAACAACGGACCCAGTTTTTCAGAGAAGCCCCACTGCGTCACCATGTTACGAGCAATAGACGTTGCAACCTTAATATCATTGGATGCGCCGGTTGAAACTTTTTCCACACCATAAATAATTTCTTCGGCTAAACGACCACCATATAACGTGGATATCTGGCTTTCCAACTTCTGACGACTCGCGCTGATCGCATCACCTTCCGGCAGGAAGAATGTCACGCCTAATGCACGGCCACGTGGAATAATCGTCACCTTATGCACCGGATCATGCTCAGGCACCAAGCGACCAATAATCGCATGCCCTGCTTCATGATAAGCCGTTGATTCTTTCTGCTGCTCCGTCATCACCATGGAACGGCGCTCAGCACCCATCATGATTTTGTCTTTCGCTTTTTCAAACTCAACCATGGACACCACACGCTTGTTACCGCGGGCAGCGAACAAAGCGGCTTCATTGACCAGGTTTGCCAAATCAGCACCAGAGAATCCAGGCGTACCACGAGCAATCACAGACGCATCAATATCGGGAGACAACGGCACACGACGCATATGTACTTTCAGAATCTGTTCACGGCCACGTACATCCGGCAAGCCCACAACGACCTGGCGGTCAAAACGACCAGGGCGTAGCAGCGCAGGATCCAGCACGTCAGGACGGTTGGTTGCAGCAATAACAATAATGCCTTCATTGCCCTCAAAACCATCCATTTCAACCAGCATCTGGTTCAATGTCTGTTCACGTTCATCGTGACCACCACCCAGACCTGCACCGCGCTGACGACCGACCGCATCAATTTCATCGATGAAGATAATACAAGGCGCGGCTTTCTTGGCCTGCTCAAACATGTCGCGAACACGGGAAGCACCAACACCGACGAACATTTCAACAAAATCAGAGCCTGAAATCGTAAAGAACGGCACTTTAGCTTCACCAGCAATCGCTTTTGCCAGCAATGTTTTACCCGTACCCGGAGGACCGACCATCAAAATACCTTTCGGTATTTTACCACCCAGTTTCTGAAAACGACTTGGCTCGCGCAGGTACTCAACCAGTTCGCTCACTTCCTCTTTTGCCTCGTCGCAACCAGCAACGTCAGCAAACGTCGTTTTAATCTGATCTTCCGTCAGCATTCGGGCTTTGCTCTTGCCAAATGACATGGCACCTTTGCCGCCACCGCCTTGCATTTGACGCATAAAGAAGATCCAGACACCAATCAGTAACAGCATCGGGAACCAGGAAATAAAGATCGTCGCCAACAGGCTCTGTTCTTCCGGTGGTTCACCAACGACTTTCACATTCTTCGTTAGCAGGTTATCCAGTAGCTTGGGATCATTGACAGGAATGTAAGTGGTGTATCTATTGCTATTGCTATCTTTTTTGATAACACTGATCTCACGCCCGTTAATACGTACTTCACGGACTTGATCCTGATTGACTTCAGTTAAGAAGGTTGAATAATCCACCCTACGGCCATTCGACTCGCTGGGCCCGAAGCTCTGGAAAACGGACATCAGCACTACTGCGATGACTAACCAGAGGATCAGGTTTTTCGCCATGTCACTCAAGGGATTAACCTCATATTACAACTGTGTTAAAAAACAGCGTTAGGGTACTACAGTTTGCGCCCTGTCGCTACAATATACACTTCACGCGATCTGGCGCGCGAAGCGTCTGGCTTACGAATTTTAACCTTCGTAAACAGGGAGCGAATTTCCCGCAGGTATTCATCAAAACCTTCTCCCTGAAACACTTTCACCAGGAAACTTCCGCCTGGCGCTAAGACATCCCGACACATTTCAAGTGCTAATTCAACCAGATACATCGATTTCGGGATATCAACTGCCGGTGTACCACTCATGTTCGGGGCCATGTCAGACATCACCACCTGAACTTTATTATCCCCAACCCTCTCAAGTAGCGTGTTGAGAACTAATTCATCACGAAAATCCCCTTGAAGGAAATCGACACCAACAATAGGATCCATCGGTAAAATGTCACAAGCAATAATACGACCTTGTCCGCCAATCTGCGTCACCACATATTGCGACCAACCGCCAGGCGCTGCGCCCAAATCAACCACCGTCATACCAGGTTTAAACAGCTTGTCACTCTGCTGTATTTCATCCAGTTTAAACCAAGCACGTGATCGCAGCCCTTTTTTCTGCGCTTGTTGCACGTATTTATCGCTAAAGTGTTCCTGCAGCCAGCGACTGGAGCTTGCAGAACGCTTTTTATTCGCCATCTATTTTCCAACTATTTTTATAAAGCGCTCTTGTTGAGTAGAAATTTCTCACTCTTCACCAACCCACACAGCCAAATTGGTTATAATCATGAGATGGCGGTAGAATGACCCGTTTTCAATCCCAACCTAAGCAAAAAAGACAATGAACCTAAGTAATAAGCAAAAACAACACCTGAAAGGTCTGGCACATCCATTAAAACCGGTTGTTATGCTGGGCAATAACGGCCTCACCGAAGGTGTTCTGGCTGAGATCGAACAAGCATTAGAACACCACGAACTGATCAAAGTAAAAGTCGCAACTGAAGATCGAGAAACCAAAGCGTTGATTGTCGAAGCTATTGTTCGAGAAACCGGAGCCTGTAATGTTCAGGTCATCGGCCACACACTGATACTTTATCGTCCTGCGAAAGAACGTAAAATTGTGTTACCACGATAACATTTTTTATTTCAACAGACTCTGCGCTAACCGAAAGGTGCCATGCCTGTCCGTTGGAGAAAAGGCCGCAAGCGGCCTTTTTCTTTTCTTTACAATTTTTGTTGTTTTAATCACCAACAACACAAAAATTACAAATATTCAACTTTCATAATCTCATATTCGACATCGCCGCCCGGCGTACGGATAACAACGACATCGTCTTCTTCCTTACCAATCAGACCACGAGCGATGGGAGAATTAACAGAAATCAGATTTTGTTTAAAATCAGCCTCATCATCGCCAACGATACGATACGTTTGCTCGTCTTCGTTATCCAGATTCATAATCGTCACCGTTGCGCCGAAAATGACGCGGCCATTTGCCGCCATTTTTGTCACATCGATCACCTGAGCATTGGAAAGTTTAGCTTCAATATCCTGAATTCGACCTTCACAAAACCCTTGCTGCTCACGGGCTGCGTGGTACTCAGCGTTTTCTTTTAAATCGCCATGCTCACGCGCTTCAGCAATCGCAGCAATAATGGTAGGCCGACGGACTGATTTTAAGTAATCAAGTTCTTCGCGTAATTTTTCAGCACCACGCAACGTCATCGGAAATTGTTTCATATTATCTATACCTCTAAAAAAATCCGTACAACTCAAAAAGAGTAGTCATCCTGACAGGTTAAAAACCAAATACGGCGTCGTGTCTATGCACGTCAGCGCTCTCTGGACATTAAACAAAAGCAACCAGCCCCGGAACAAAATTTCCAGGCCAGTATCGATTTTGCATTTTGATACGTATTTTAACCCAGAGTTCCATGAGGGTCATCGTTTACTTTAGACCTTGTTGCGCCGTAGTATGACCACACGTTACCCCGTTCTTAGCTGAGATTATGCGTTTTTCATCGATTGTTACCGGACTTGCCTGCGCTTTTGTTCTGCACACCCATGCAGCAACGATTGAGGATCATACCCAATATTTGCCTGATGGTGCCAATTTGGCACTGGTCGTACAAAAAATCGGGGCGACGACACCAACAATGGCCTTTAATAGCCAACAAATGGCATTACCTGCCAGTACGCAAAAGGTGATTACCGCATTGGCCGCCTTGCTCCAATTAGGGCCAGACTACCGTTTTGTTACCACAATGGAAAGCCATGGTTCCATCACAAACGGTATCTTACGCGGTAACCTGATTGTCCGTTTCAGTGGCGATCCAACCCTGAATCGACAACAAATACGCAATATGGTGCAAGAACTCAGAAAACGTGGCATTCGGGAAATATCTGGGGATGTCATGATAGACACATCGGTGTTCGCCAGCCATGACAAGGCTCCTGGTTGGCCATGGAACGACATGACACAGTGCTTTAGCGCCCCACCGTCAGCCGCAATAGTCGACCGCAACTGTTTCTCAGTTTCGCTCTACAGTGCCCCTAAAGCGGGCGATAATGCGTTTATCCGCGTGGCATCTTACTATCCCGTCCAAATGTTCAGTGAAGTTCGTACGCTGGCAAAAGGTTCATCAGACGCACAATATTGCGAGCTGGACGTCGTACCGGGAGAGCTGAACCGTTTTACCCTCACGGGTTGTCTAACTCAGCGACCCGAACCGCTTCCGCTTGCTTTTGCCATTCAGGATGGTGCCAGCTATTCAGGCGCAATCATAAAGGATGAGCTTCAGCAGGCAGACATCCATATTAAAGGGAGGTTACGCCGCCAAACTCAGTCCAGTGCAGCAGGTACAATATTGGCTCAGGCACAGTCTGTGCCACTACATGACCTGCTGACCGTTATGCTGAAAAAATCAGATAACATGATTGCTGATACCGTGTTCCGCACCATCGGGCATGAACGTTTCAATGTCCCTGGAACGTGGCGAGCAGGCGCTGACGCTGTCCGTCAGATATTGCGTCAGAAAGCAGGTGTCGATCTGGGGAACAGCATCGTCGTCGATGGATCTGGTTTATCTCGCCATAATTTAATCTCTCCGGCAACCATGATGCAGGTATTACAATATATTGCCCAACACGATCAGGAACTCAACTACATCAAAATGCTGCCGCTAGCCGGTTATGATGGAACATTGCGATATCGCGGCGGACTACACGAGGCGGGAGTAAACGGTAAGGTTTCAGCAAAAACCGGTGCCCTACAAGGCGTGTACAATCTGGCGGGGTTCATTACCACGGCAAGCGGTCAACGCATGGCATTTGTTCAGTTCCTTTCCGGTTATGCCGTTCCACCGGAAGATCAACGCTCACGCCGCGTTCCACTGGTTCGCTTTGAGAGCCGTTTATACAAAGATATTTATCAGAACAACTAACAAAAAACAGCACAGTGCATTTCTACGCTGTGCTGTTTCGATTTGATTCGCCGAGGGTTGCTCTTTCCAAGACAGAATTAGCAACCACGATCCCGATCAACGTTGATAAATTGTCTCGACGCCTTCTTCATCCTCGTCGTCCCAATCATCATCCCATTCTTCTTCCGCTTCACTTTCAGCGGCTTCAAGCTGTTCACGGTGATAGTCATCCCACATGAATTCAACTTTTTCGGGCGCACTTTCTTCGATAGCCATCGCTTTAGGCTGTGCATTCAGGAAGCTCATCACATCCCAACACAACTCCTTCACGCCTTCACGGCTAGCAGCAGAAATCAGGTAGTATTTACCTTCCCAGCCTAGTTCTGTCGCAATCGCTTTGGCACGTTTTTCTGCTTCGGCTTTATCGATCAAATCGACTTTATTGAAGACCAGCCAGCGCGGTTTCTCAAACAAACCCACGCTATATTGCTGTAATTCATTAATGATAACTTTGGCATTTTCTATTGGATCCGATTCATCAATAGGTGCCAAGTCAATCAGATGTAGAAGAACCCGGCAGCGTTCCAAATGCTTAAGGAAACGAATCCCCAATCCGGCACCTTCAGAAGCACCCGCTATCAGACCAGGAATATCCGCGACCACAAAGCTTTGTTCACTATCCATCCGGACAACACCGAGGCTCGGAACCAGCGTCGTGAAGGGGTAATCGGCAACTTTCGGCTTCGCGGCGGAAACTGCACGGATAAACGTTGATTTACCCGCATTCGGTAACCCTAACATTCCAACATCGGCCAGCAACAGAAGTTCCAGCATCAATTCACGCTCTTCTCCTGCCGTACCATTCGTCTTCTGTCGCGGTGCCCGGTTAACGGAAGACTTAAACCGGGAATTACCCAAGCCATGCCAACCACCTTTGGCGACCATGAGGCGCTGTTGATTTCGCGTCATATCGCCTAACACTTCCCCCGTTCCCTGATCTAATACGCGAGTCCCGACGGGAACCTTGATCGTGATATCTTTACCACGCTTACCGGTACAGTCGCGGCTTTGACCATTTTGGCCACGTTCTGCGCGAAATGATTTTTCAAAACGGTAGTCAATCAGCGTATTCAGGTTTTCTTCAGCCAGTAAATAGACGTCGCCGCCATCACCGCCGTCACCGCCGTCAGGGCCGCCATTGGGAATATATTTTTCACGGCGGAAGCTGACACAACCATTACCGCCATCGCCTGCTACCACCAAAATGGTCGCTTCATCTACAAACTTCATTGACTCTCTCCGCAAAAAACCAATAGATAATATCTATCTGTTTCAGGTTTATCATTGGTTCTTTTAAGCGTAACTTTTTGATTTAAAGTCAAATAATAATTCTATTATCTGTCATAAAAAAACTGACGCACCAGAACCCGCTCCGGCAAGGGGGCGAATTGTACCCGCTTATCCCAATATTTTCATCTGTATTAAAAATAAACAGCCCGAATGAAATGTCAAAACGTCACTAAACACACACGTTCTCCGCTTATTTCGGCACAACAATGGGTGGTTGTTGTTTCCGACCGGGGAAAAATCGGTGTCCAATCGCTGAAAACATCGCGCCAGCCACAACCACCAAAGCGCCTGAATATCCAATCCAATTAAGTACCGGAGCCGCAAAAAAGTTGGGCCAAATTAACGCAAGAAGATCGGAAAAGAACAGTGTAAACAATGGAGTGAGGGTAATCACCGCGCTAACCTGAGCCGCTTGCCAACGAGCCATCGCTTCCGCCAGCGCACCATAGCCAACCAAAGTATTGGCACCGCAAAATAACAGGCAGATAAACTGCCAGCCACTCAGTTGAAAAATAGTCTCAGGATCGGCAAAGGGGGTAATGCACAATACGCAGAGCACATAAAGTAAAAATAAGATCTGCGCCGATGTCAAACGACGTAAAAGTACCTTCTGCGCCACGCCATAGGAAACCCATACCGCCGCCGCGCACATCCCCAGCAGAACACCCAGGGTATAATCGGTTAGCCGCGTGAAAATCTCTATCAGGCTGGCGTTAAAAAATAACAGCAACCCACAGATCAACGTAATCGCCCCAATGATCTGAGTTGGCCGCATCTTTTCTTTCAAAATAAAGACGCTGGCAAACATCATCCCCACGGGAGAAAGTTGCCCAATAACCTGAGAGGCTGTTGGGCTCAGGTACTGCAACGAGGAACTGAAAAAAACAAAGTTACCCAGCAGACCACAGGTTGCTATCAGCAACAAAACCCACCACCGACGGCGTCGAAAAATACGCAATGGGGGGAGATTTTTTCGCGAGAAAAGCACTAACCCCAAACCGATCGACGCAATAAAGAAACGGTACCAAACAATAGTATAAGGTTCCATGACGGCCAAAACCTGCTTCATCGCTATCGGTAAAGCACCCCAACATATTGCGGTGAGTAGCGCCAGACAAAGGCCAATACCTGTCTGTTGTTTAGTATTCATGCTTTTCTCAGATTGGTTGCCACAGAATCAGAAATGTAAAAAGCCCCGCAACGAATTGCGGGGCTTGAATCTGCAAGACCTAACGCGAAATATTATTCAGCAACGATACTGATGTATTTACGGTTTTTCGGGCCTTTTACTTCAAACTGAACTTTACCGTCAGCTAAAGCGAACAGAGTGTGGTCTTTCCCGCAGCCAACATTGCTACCAGCATGGAACTTCGTACCACGTTGACGAACAATGATGCTACCCGCTAATACAGCTTCGCCACCAAAACGTTTTACGCCCAGGCGTTTACTTTCTGAGTCACGGCCGTTACGAGTTGAACCGCCAGCTTTCTTGTGTGCCATTAATCCGCTCTCCTAAATCTTAAGCGCTGATGCCGGTGATTTTCACGTCAGTGAACCACTGACGATGGCCTGCTTGCTTACGGTAGTGTTTACGGCGACGGAACTTAACAATCTTAACTTTCTCGCCACGACCATGAGCAACAACTTCAGCTTTGATCTTACCGCCATCGACGAAAGGAACGCCGATTTTGATTTCTTCACCATTGGCAACCATCAGAACCTGATCAAACTCAATAGCTTCACCAGTTGCGATGTCCAGCTTTTCCAAGCGAACGGTTTGCCCTTCGCTTACTCGGTGTTGTTTACCACCACTTTGGAAAACTGCGTACATAAAAAACTCCGCTTTCCGCGCACTCAACGTATGATTATCCAGAGCGCACTATAAATATTCACAATAGGGCGCGAATTCTACGCAAAAAACCTGACGATGACAAGCCTATAATCAAAGGATGTGAAGAAAAAGAATACAACGTATCAACTGCCGTTTATCTCTTTTACTTTTCAAGTACAATCGACTCAACACGTTCCATACTATGCCGATTATGTAGCAATAATCTTACGGTAATGTTGAAGAAAATAGCTGGCACATACAATGAATCTAGAACAAATTACAGCGCTAACCGCGCAGGACATGAAAGCGGTTAATGAAGCCATTCTTGAACAATTGAACTCGGATGTCGTTCTTATTAACCAGCTTGGTCATTACATTATCAGTGGTGGGGGCAAACGCATTCGCCCCATGATTGCCGTACTTGCCGCCAGAGCGCTGGTCTATGAAGGTAACAAGCACATTACGGTTGCGGCACTGATCGAATTTATTCATACCGCAACATTGCTACACGATGACGTGGTCGATGAATCCGATATGCGCCGTGGCAAGGCCACAGCAAACGCCGCTTTCGGTAATGCAGCCAGCGTATTAGTCGGTGACTTCATCTATACCCGAGCTTTTCAAATGATGACCAGCCTGGAATCATTACGCGTACTGGCGCTCATGTCAGAAGCCGTGAACGTGATCGCAGAAGGCGAAGTGTTGCAATTAATGAACTGCAACGATCCCGATATCACAGAAGAAAGCTACATGCGGGTCATTTACAGTAAAACAGCACGCCTGTTTGAAGCTGCAGCCCAATCCTCGGCCATCCTCGCTGGAGCGACACCTGAGCAGGAAACTGCGCTACAAGATTATGGTCGCTATTTAGGCACCGCGTTCCAGCTCATTGATGATCTATTAGACTACAACGCTGACGGCAAAACGCTGGGCAAAAACACGGGTGATGACCTTAATGAAGGTAAACCGACGTTGCCTCTGTTACATGCCATGCACCATGGCAACGCCGAACAAAGCGCCATGATCCGTCAGGCGATAGAAGAAGGTAACGGACGTCATTTACTGGACCCGGTTCTCACCGCAATGCAGCAGTGTGGCTCGCTCGATTACACCCGTCGACGTGCAGAAGAAGAGGCTGATAAAGCCATTAGTGCATTACGTCATCTCCCAGAAACCCCTTTTCGTACCGCACTGGAAGGTCTTGCCCATTTGGCGGTGCAACGCGATTTTTGATCCCAATACTCACGGCACCGCAAACGCCATCAACTATGCTGTCTGGTCATCCGTTACATCATCCAGACGAGACAGCATGGTTTTCGTTCCTTCGCGCAAAATGAAATTAATCAGTTGAGATTGTTCGCCCTCGGATAATTGATTAAAGATGTGTATCCATGAAGCCAATAACTCCGGACCGCGTTCTACCCGATATTCTGGCGACATGCTCTCCTCCATCATCAGAGAGTGTCTTACCGCATGCGGTAGGCTACGGATGGAATACTCAACACCTCGACCTTGAACACCTTTACGCCGCCGTTTCTCCCAACCATCATCACGGGCACGTTTGTTTAGCCCCTGAGGTGATTTAGGCAATCCACCGATCCCCACCAACTCACTCGTTGCAAACCACTCTTTGTCCATACTTATCACTCCCTTGTTTGTTAGGTGCGGCAGTATCAGAGATACGGCCCCAAAAAGTTTCCATATAATAGACTATAATTACCTAAACATCTAACTCTCTCGCGTTATTAGTACCACTAAAGGCGAGCAACACCTCACAAAAAACCAGAGAATAGGCAGTAAAAAAAGCAGATGGGAGCAATCGAGAAGCAGAAAAAAAAGAGAGAATAATCGGATTATTGCCATCTGGTAAGGCACGGACCAGATGGCAAATTCAGGCTTAAATATCGTGAGATTCAGGAGCATCCTCTGCTGAGGATATACCCAATTGGTTCAGCGTAGCAGATACGCCGACACGTAGAATATAGGCAATGAGCTCATTACGTTCCCGTTCAGTCAATTGGGAATATATCTGCATCCAGACAGCCAATTCAGCGGGTTGCTTGACCGCATAGGGTGGCGACTCATCTTCAAATAATAAGGTTTTTTTGACAGAATCCGGCAAGCTGTGAATGGAATATTCCACCCCTCTTCCCTGAACCCCTCTGCGGCGACGCTTCTCCCATCCATCTTCACGCGCTCGCTTATTCAGTCCTTGTCTCGATTTCGGAAGGCCGCCAACACCAACCAGTTCGCTGGTCGCAAACCACTCTTTTTTCATCACCTTTCATCCTGATAGTGCCACTCCTAACAAAAACCAATCTATTTGGAAATTAATTGAGAATTTTTTAGAAATTTAATGCTATATTATTTCCAAATAATAGTATCACGTTAGCTTGGCATATAACTAACATCCGTTATTTATACCACTAATACACAGTCGTCTTATAGCAAATAAGGGAAGGATTATGACTTTAAGGAAACATGACTGGCATCCCGCTGATATCATTGCTGCTCTGCGCAAGAAAGGTACTACGCTGGCTGCGGTATCACGTGCTGCTGGATTAAGCTCATCAACGCTCGCTAATGCATTGTCGCGGCCCTGGCCCAAGGGGGAATGGCTCATTGCCGATGAGTTAGGCATTCATCCATCGGAAATTTGGCCCAGTCGATATTATGATCCGGAAACCAACCAGCTTATTGATAGAAAAAAACTCATCCGCCCCAATTAATTAAAACGTGGTCGTCAGCTCATTCGCTGACCCAACATTATTTGGTGCATCAAAATATAAGAAACCCAGACGGCTAATGCCGCTGGGTTATTATTGTCAAGCCTTCAATAAAAACAGAATCCACATCCCGCCATACTTCAGCGCGTTATTCAAAACGCTAACGTTTTGTCATGAAACTTGAATGATGACGGGTATAAAATAGCTATCGCCAGCTCACAATGCTAACGTCTGCTAGCCTAATAAGTCGAGGTAACGGATCAGCGGCTTTATGTCAGGCTGACTATCCATTTGCCGTAGATAGTGCAAAATATTTTCGGTTTCCTTCGGATCAACGTTTACAGTCGCTTCTCCAAACTTTTTCTCAAGCAATGAAAAATCCACAACATCCGTTGCATCCATAACTTGCGATTCATATTGTGTCCCCTCTTCCAACAGCACGGTCACTTTCGCCTGACGTTTTGGAAAACGAGCGGTAGCTTCCGGCGACTCAATAACCTGAATCTTGGCAGCCAGAGAATTAACACGTGGATCATGAAGAACTTCTGGACGAAATTGCTGAAGAGAAACGGCACCAAACAGAATGGCAATAGCCAGACAATAAGGTAAGGAAAATTTGGCCACATCTTCATTCTGTGTTTTCAGATCTTTCGTCAGATCCACTGAAACACCATAGGTTTCAACGATGATTGACTTAATTTTCTCACTGTCCAAAGGGTGTTGTTTCAGCAATGCAAACATGGCATCCAACGGTGAGTTCGTATGACCACAGGACGCGTAGATCTTATAAAACGCCGTATCCGAAAGTAAGGTCGCCTCACTCGGTGCAAGCAACGTGTCAAGATTCGCTCCAGTGCTGGTTGACTGAATAAAACCTTTTTTTCCCGTCAGAGCCGTAGCAGGACCGGTATACCCTCGTTTCGCCAGCGTAGCGGCATAGATAGCATTCTGGCAGGCATTCCCAATTGTTAATGCTTTAGCATGCGTACCAAACGACTCCTGAATGCCGCTGGCCAGTGTGGCTACGATTCCCAAAGCATGACACGTTTGTTGCGAGGTTAAACCCATCAAGGATGCAGCCGTTGCCGTGGCGGCAAAGGCACCACACGTTCCCGTTGTATGCCACGTTTTATAATGCGAAGGATTGACAGCTTGCCCCAACCTAGCAAAAAGATCGTAGCCAACGATCAGTGCTTTCAGAAACGCTTTACCGCTGATATTCAGTTGTTCACCTAACGCCAGGGCAACAGGTAATGTCACAGACCCCGGATGGCCGATAGCCTTACGGTGGCCATCATCCAGTTCAGAGACATGCCCAATAATCCCGTTAACCAATGCGGCATTTCCAGCCGGAAATTTTCCGCATGCACCAAGCATTGTGGCCTCTTCTGCCCCTTTAAGTGATACAAAATATTGTCGAGCTATTTCTGATTGAGGGTAATGGATGCCAATCGCCGCACACCCCAACCAATCAATCACCCGGTATTTGATATCCAGAATAAACTTGTCATCGATCTGGGCGTAATCACAATTCGCAATGAAATCAGCCAAATATCTTTGAATATTATCCATTCCTATGACCTCTTGATGGATATGTTCCCTGACGAAAAACTGATGTCAGTTTATGGGTGAAAAATCAGAGAACATATCGGATTTCCTGTTGCTTAAGATGGCAGGACAACGACAAACGTCAGGATAAAGTTGACGAGAACGCACAAGATCAGCTGTATCGCATTTCGTTTCACAATCTGGAAAGGCGACACGCCTGCAATCCCCGCAACGGCGACAATCGCCCCCGTGACCGGCGACAAAGTACGTCCAAATCCAGTCATGGTTTGCAACGGCAGTAACATCGCTGCGGAATGCACACCGAATTTTGCGGCCAACGCCGGGATCAATGCAGCAAATGAGAAGAAAGGCGCATTGCCCGATCCCATGAGAAACGCCACAACACCGATCACCAGACTCATCACGACAACCATAAATCCGGCACCCATGCCCATGCTTTCCACGCCGACAATCAGTGAATTTACGGCCCCGATGGCAATCAAACCCTCACCAAAAACCTGACCTGCAACGATCAAAGCGACCACAACGGTGAGTTGTTTTCCCAGCCCTTCGAAGAAGGATTTCATCCCCGCCAATACTTCGAATCCTTTACGGGAACGGATGAATTCAAAGACCATGGCAATAAAGGTACTCAACACAATGGCGGAAGGCACATCAACCTTGATATTGATCCCCACTTGACCCAGTACAACCGGATTGAAAAGGAGCAAGATGGCAAGCGGAATAATTGGAAGCAAGGCGTAGAGTTTAGGTACTTTTACCTCACTGTCTGTTTGCTCCTTAATAAACTGCTCGCGCAATGCCTGCTCTTCCGGATCCGGACCTTCCCGACGATCCCAATAACGTTGGACAAAATAGTGTGAAACCAACATAACAAGCAGTAGAGGGAAATAGATTTTTAACTGCCAACTCAGAAAATATTCAGCCCATTCAATACCGGCTGTTTTAGCAGCCAACAGACAGTTAGCCGAGCCTGGCCCTAAGTCAAAAAAGCGACTTGAACCGATAATCGCGACCGCCGTTAACCGGGAAACCCCTGCACGAATCATGACGGGATACAGCGTCACCATTAACATCAGAGCCAACCCCGATGCGCTGGGGATCGCCATACCGACAATCTGGGAAATAATAAATCCCATACAAGCCAGAGTATAAGGCGACTTAATGTATTTCAGCGGCCCACCCACCACGGCATAAAGCGCCTGTCCGGCATGGAGCGTATCCATATACCGGGAAAAGCCCCCCATCGCCATAATTGATAATCCCAGCCCGCCCAAATTCGATGACATAATATTTTGAACGACGAGGAAAATATCAAAAAATGAGCTTCCACTCGATTTTTTAAGTACCAAACCCGGCCCAAGGTTAAGTAATACAGACATACTTAGCAGTGTGACACCTGCTATTAATAGGATTGCCGTTGCATAACCTTTTTTTGCAATCATCCAGGCAACCCAGGCGATTACGACTAACGATATTGTTAATCCCATGGTTCTATCCTCACGAAAGGCAAATGCAATGTATTACTCATTTGCCTTGTGGAAATCATTGAACGTCAATAGGGAGCATAATAAATACAGGTGATTATTATTCCTGATATTCGAGTGTTCTCTCTTAGGTACAGAAAGTATTTTTATTCTATCGCAAACTCAAATTTCAGGTGCAAGACAATACATGAAACACAGTATGCTTCACAAAAATAATTTATTCTGCTTTATACTCGTCATACATTAAATTGCATATCTATTAGCAGCGTTCAGTTGCCTAAATCACTTACCTGAGTAAATGCGTTAGGATTCCTTTACTTGCTATTCTTCTGCAACCTGAATTATTTAGAGTATAGATATTTCATCTTTCCCTACTATGATAAAAAAATGTTTTAATCAGGTTATTAATTTATTTCACCGTTTCTTTCGGTGACTCCATAATTGATTGTTCTGTTAATTCCTGACCAATACCAGGCAAATCAGGAATTTCATATTGACCGTTCTTTGGAAGATAATCATATTTACAAGTATTCCGATTTCCTTCCAGCAAAGCGTAACGATGCAGTTCATGGATCGCGAAATTAGGAATGGCACATTCCAATTGCAAAGACGCCGCCGTCATAATTGGGCCACCGCAAACGTGAATCTGACATGTGGTGTCATAAATATGACCCATATCACAAATTTTCTTCGCTTCACTAAGCCCGCCGCACGTACCCAAATCAGGCTGAATTAAATCAATAATATGTTCTTCAAAGAATGGGCGGAATCCCCAACGGGTATATACGCGTTCCCCGGCAGCAATCGGAATATTGACGTTTTGCTTCACTTCTTTTAACTGCCCGGCATTCAGCGACATTGTCGGTTCTTCATACGCAGAAATACGGAACTCTTCGATCATCCGACCAAACCGGATAGCCGATGCCGTATCCGTCAGCGCATGAGCTTCAACAATAATATCAACCGCATCACCGACGGCCTCACGGATAGCTTTCAAACGCTTGTACCCGACCATCAAATCACGATCGGCAAACACGCCATATAAATTGCGTTTTTTCAGTCCACCCTGCTCATCGATTTCATTCACATCGACCTTGATGGCATCATAACCATCAGCCAGCGCTTTTTCCGCCGCCGCCGCATATTGTGCTGGCGTAGTCAGAATTTCTTTCTTTGACGCATCCCCCCAACCAAATTGCAATTGGCTGGCATAAGTGCGTAGCGTATCTCGGCATTTTCCGCCTAAAAGTTGATAGCAGGGAACATTCAGCGCTTTCCCCTTAATATCCCATAATGCAATATCGATCGCGCTCATACCTGCGGATACGACGGTCCCGCCACCTTGTCCCCAGAATGTTTTCTTCTGCATTTTGTCCCAGATTTTTTCACTCTGCATCGGGTCCATACCGATGATGATAGACGCAAGATCTTTCGCCATACCAAAACCGGCTGATGCGCCAACACCATAAGCCATACCGACTTCCCCAAAACCAGAGATCCCTTCATCGGTATTAATACGAACAACGATAGGTCGCCATTTAGCAACAGCCGATTGCAATGGGTTTTTCACATCAATAATATCTACGCTGACGATTTTCATCTTTTATTCTCCAGGTTAAGTAAGGATAAATACTTTATTCGACACAGAATTCACTTTTATTTTCAATAAGGTTACCCCGAGAACTAAAACTTAATTCCTGACATACAGTCGCTCTGGCTTTTCGTTCCATTCATGAGGTAACGTTAATAATAAAGATACGTTATAATAAAAAACCGATAATCACTGATTGCAATTAATAAGAATCAATAACCAGAAAAATGACTATCCCTTAGCATCAAATAACAGTCAGACACTTCAACTCAGCGATTATTTAAACTAACGCGTTGGGTATAATAAAATGCGCTAACTGAAATATGATCGTAAGAAATATCATTTTCCCTCGATTATTTTCTCCACAACATCACGCGCATGTTGTTTGATGCTGTCATAGCGACTATTTTCTTTACAATCCATGGTGACAACGAACGGTCCAAAATGATCCGTTTTCATTACCCACATCGCTTCTGGCATACCATTTTCAAACCAGTGCACATTTTTTACTTCTTTTACACCGACAGCGAGAACAACGGCACAACCTGGCGCAGCCTGAAGATAAGCCTGCTTATACTTTTTGAAGGCCGCCTGACTACCCGCGCTCATTCCGCCTTTACCAATAATCAATTTGACGCCTAGTTGTCCGACAAAATCAGCATGAGGCTCCATACGAATGGATGTTGTTGGACCAATAACATGTAATTTCCAATGATCCTGAGCATCTTTAAGCATAATCGGACCAGCATGAAAGATAGCGCCCCCTTCCAGATTTTCAGGGAGAGGTTCTCCATTTTGTACAAGCTCACGCATCTGTAAATGGGCCATATCACGAGCAGTACACACGATGCCACTTAAATAGACCGTGTCACCGATGTTCAATTTTTCTACATCTGCATCATTAATAGGTAAAGTCAGCTCATGTACGGTCATTTTTATGCCTCCACCTGAAAAAGCGTTTCACGATGTCCATCTGGATAGATACGGATCCCGAAACGACGCGCGACCCAACAATGGAAGTTAATGGTTACCGGGCAAATAGCCGTATGTGTCGCGGCATAGGCTATTTTCAGCGCCAACGTTGTCGTATTCCCGCCAACGCCCGCTGGCCCAATCCCCAATGCATTGATATCTTCCAGGAGTTCTTGCTCTAATTTATCCAGTAAAGGATCGGGGTTGCGATCCATCCAATTACGCGTACTGATTGCTTCACGACTCAATTTGGCGCTGACATCCATCTGCCCCCCCAAGCCAATACCGATAGCGGATGGCGGACAAGGGAAACCCCCGGCGTTAATCACCGTATCCAAAACCAATTTTTTCAGGCCGCTAAAATCTTTACCCAGCGTTGCAGGCGTCAGAATTTTAGAAACGTTACCTAATTCCGCGCCGCATCCCTTGGCGCTCAGGATGATTTCAACAAACTCCTGCCCCGGAACATGCTGCAATTCGATATTAGGAACACCTTTCCCCGAACTATCGCCAGGATTATGACGCGTGAGCGGGTGTACGATGCTAGGGCGAATCAGCCCTTGCAATGTGGCCTGCGTCAGTGCTTTGGGTAAGAAGCTCAGTAGATCGTTCATATCGAATGCTTCGCCAAAGCGGATCCAGACGGTGGGATACCCCGGTGACTGACAGACTGGCTTATCTTCTTTCCCAGCCAATGCCACGTTCCGAATCATGGTTTCCAGAAAGACTTTTGCCCCGGCGTTACTCTCTTTAGCTGCGGCCTGATTTAACAAATACAGCGCGTCAGGAGAAATTGTTGTACATGCCTTATGTAAGAGTTCATAAACCTCCTCATAAGTTATCTCTATTTTTTTCATATAGTTATCCTTATTTATAACGTTAACTCAAAACGACATCGTTCACTATTCACTCACAAAATATATTATATATAATATCAAAAGAAGGTCATGAAAAAGAGATCCAGATCTCCCTATGAAAATTAAGACTATGGGGAAAGAAAAATCGGTTTCTCTTACTGACTGATTGAAAAAAACAGAAGGCTAGGCATATGAAGCCGCTAACGATAAGTCACCAATCGAATGATAACCATTTGTTAAACAAGGATAGTTTTCTAGGTATTCGTGACAGATATGTCCAATGCACTTAAATACTGATAAATTAGCGTTGCTGGTGAATGATGCTCAGATGAGGCATAAACCGTGGTTGAAGAAAGTTTGGAAAACGATTTTCATCTGAACGGGTTATCCAGTAGGTAAGGTGAGAACTTTCCATGTTTCTCGGAGAAACTAAGGCGTTTTTGCATCAGCCTATCGTCAACATTGATAAGTGAACACCCATAAGTCGCATTAGCGGTTGCTTTTTATCCATCTAGGTTCTTATGAAAATTATCACCAAAACAAAGGCCAAGCTTATCTACTACGATTTGAAACATAAGATCCTATCCGGTGAGATAAAGGCCGATGAGCGCCTTATTATTCATCAGTTAGCACTTTCTTATGACAGCAGCGATATCCCCGTGCGTGAAGCGCTCAAGGAACTCGCCGCAGAAGATCTGATAGAAATGAGCCCACATAAAGGATCTCGCGTTAAGCGGCTATCCATCAAGGAAATGCAGGATATGCTGGAGATCCGTAAGACATTAGAGCCGTTGGCAGCCCGATTAGCTGCCGAAAATGCGACGCCCGAATTGATTGATGCATTAGAAACCCTGCATCAGCAATCGCTCGAGATGGCTGAGGCGCAGAACTATTCCGAGTATTCAACGATAAACCGCGAATTTCACCAGTTGATTGTTGATGCCAGCGACAATGTCTATCTGGTCAAGATCCTCAGCGAGCTATTGCGTAACGAACGTCGTACAAAAACAATTTTTGATCTGTTTCCCGAGGTCGTGGCCCTCTCTCTCGCAGAGCACCAGGAAATGATTCAGTTGCTCAGAGAAAAGAAGGGAGAGGAAATAGCCAAGCTGATGCTTCAGCATAAGACACGTTCATACGATAAGTTGCAGACTTACTTTGCCCAGATGGCGATAAATATGCAGGTATAGTCTTCGCAGTCGTAGCATTTTTTCGCTGTAGACCATCACAAACGACCATAAAGCAAAGCCGGAAGTTTTCACTTCCGGCTTTTTGCTAATTAGGACACATCGTGCCAAACGTTATCAGTTATTGATAAACGATTCGCCCAACGCAATATCCTGATTCAGCGTATCCAGCATATTTTCCAAAGCCTTCTGTTCGAAGGCACTCAGCGTACCTATCGCTTTACGCTCAATAATGCCGTCTTTACCTAGCAGGACAGGTTGCGCAAAGAAACGGGCATGTTTGCCATCACTTTCAACATAAGCACACTCAACCACGCCGCTCTCCCCTTGCAGAGCACGAACCAGAGACAGACCAAAACGAGCCGCGGCCTGACCCATAGACAGCGTAGCCGATCCGCCGCCTGCTTTCGCTTCCACAACTTCGGTACCTGCGTTTTGAATGCGCTTGGTCAGGTCGGTAACTTCCTGTTCACTAAAACTCACACCAGGAATTTGTGATAACAAAGGTAAAATCGTCACGCCGGAGTGACCACCGATAACAGGGACGTTAATCTCCTGCGGCTGCTTACCTTTCAATTCGGCAACAAACGTATTGGAACGGATAATATCCAACGTAGTGACGCCAAACAGTTTGTTTTTATCATAAACGCCGGCTTTCTTTAGCACTTCGGCAGCGATAGCGACCGTTGTATTTACCGGGTTGGTGATGATACCGATGCAGGCTTTAGGACACGTACTGGCAATTTGTTCAACGAGGTTACGCACAATACCGGCATTAACATTGAACAAATCGGAACGATCCATGCCAGGCTTACGTGCAACGCCGGCAGAGATAAGAACAATATCAGCGCCCGCGAGCGCAGGTTTGGCATCTTCGCCACTATATCCCTTGATTTTCACTGCTGTAGGAATATGGCTCAGATCAACAGCAACACCCGGCGTTACCGGCGCGATGTCATAAAGCGATAATTCTGAACCTGAAGGAAGCTGGGTTTTGAGGAGGAGTGCGAGGGCTTGACCAATACCACCTGCCGCACCGAGAACTGCAACTTTCATCCTAAACTCCTTATTATCGTAAAATAAAAAAGTGCCGTGAATTCATTTAGTTATAAACAAAGCGGGAAAAGAAAATCTTTGCACACGTATTCATTCCGCATGTGCTGTAAGAGACAAAAAAATCACTATGTCCCTAATAATAAATCAAAAACAGCCATGCGTTTGAAAGGTAAGTAAAGTTAATGAGCACTGACGCTACCCCTTCAATGCACACAGCATTCAGTTAACAGACCAGCCACATTACACCAATCAATGACGCTCAAACAACATCATTTTGATAACATTTGATTCACTTTTATGTGATGAATGACGCATTTCTCAGACGGCTGACACAATGTGTTTTGGATTTCGTCAGAAAAATGACAGGCAATACCAGCAGATGAGGTTATAGGCATTTTCATTGCATAAAAATTCACTTATCTGCATAATAACAAAACTAACCACAATGCTAACCTGGTGCAGAATGCGAAACCCGACAAAACAAGAAGATTTAGTTAAAGCGTTCAAAGCGCTGCTAAAGGAAGAGAAATTCAGTTCTCAAAGTGAGATCGTGCAGGCTTTACAAGACGATGGCTTCGAAAATATCAACCAGTCCAAAGTCTCACGCATGCTAACCAAGTTTGGCGCCGTTCGTACACGTAATGCCAAAATGGAGATGGTATACTGTCTGCCAGCAGAGCTGGGCGTTCCTACCACGACCAGCCCATTGAAAAATTTGGTTCTGGATGTTGATTACAACGACGCTGTCGTCGTGATCCATACTAGCCCCGGAGCCGCACAGTTAATTGCTCGTTTGCTCGACTCCCTGGGAAAATCAGAAGGCATTCTTGGCACCATTGCTGGCGATGACACCATCTTCACCACCCCAGCCAGAGGCTTCAGCGTTAAGCAACTCTACGAAGCCATTCTGGTCTTATTCGAGCAAGAATTGTAAAGCACCTCATCATGGGAAACCGCGATAGCGCTCTGAAATTCTGTTAAAAAGAAGGAAACGCTCCAGTAAAAAATGACTGGAGCGCATTAATTAGAGCGCGGGTAACTCGGCCAATGGCCAGCGAGGACGCACAGAAACGCTGAGATCATGGCGTTGCCCATGCCGCAAACGAACCGTCCCTGCATAAGCAATCATCGCCCCATTGTCAGTACAAAACTCAGGGCGAGCATAAAATACCGCGCCACCTCGTTTTACCATCATCTCGCCTAACCGCTGACGTAACGTGCGGTTGGCACTCACCCCACCAGCCATAACCAGACGTTTGAAGCCGGTTTCATCCAGCGCCCTGCGGCACTTGATTGACAGCGTATCAACAACCGCATCCTCAAAAGCACGGGCAATATCAGCGCGCGTCTGGTCATCATCACCACTATTACGGATCGTATTGGCCGCAAACGTCTTCAGGCCGGAAAAGCTGAAATCCAACCCTGGTCTGTCCGTCATCGGGCGAGGAAACGTAAATCGTGTCGCATCACCAGCCAACGCCATTTTCGATAACATCGGCCCGCCGGGATAATCCAACCCCAACAGCTTTGCGGTTTTATCAAACGCTTCCCCTGCGGCATCATCAATGGATTCACCAAGCAGCCGATATTCGCCAATACCCGTTACGCTAATCAACTGTGTATGGCCCCCCGAAACCAGCAGGGCGACAAAAGGGAACTCAGGCGGATTGTCTTCCAGCATGGGAGCCAGCAGGTGCCCTTCCATATGATGCACAGGTATGGCTGGCACGTCCCACGCAAAAGCTAACGCTCGCCCCACTGTCGCACCAACCAGTAGCGCGCCAACCAGTCCTGGTCCGGCAGTATACGCCACACCGTCAATATCACTGGCTTTCAACCCGGCCTCTAGCAGCGCAGCCTGAATCAATGGTACGGTTTTACGCACATGATCACGGGATGCAAGTTCAGGCACCACCCCGCCATAATCGGCGTGCAGCTTCACCTGACTGTAGAGTTGGTTGGCAAGTAAACCGGCCTGAGTGTCATAGATGGCGACCCCAGTCTCATCACAGGATGTTTCGATACCCAATACGCGCATTACTGTTTGTTCCTACTTTTCATTACGCTACAAGCTCCCGACGAATGCAGCTTGCTTCATGCTCCAGATAGTCTACCATAAGCCCCCTGTTTTCTGCGCTGACGAAGGCTGAGCGTTTTATGATCACCACGATGCTTTACAAAGGTATCGCGTTTGCAGTAGAATTCCGCACCATTTTGAAAAGGCTGGCACAAGGCCAGCGGCAAACCGAATTTATTGAGGTGAGAGGCACATGCCGGTAATTAAAGTACGTGAAAACGAGCCGTTCGACGTAGCTCTGCGTCGCTTCAAGCGTTCCTGCGAAAAAGCAGGTGTTTTGGCTGAAGTTCGTCGTCGTGAGTTTTATGAAAAACCAACGACCGAACGCAAACGCGCTAAAGCTTCTGCAGTAAAACGTCACGCGAAGAAATTGGCTCGAGAAAACGCACGCCGCACTCGTCTGTATTAATTTTCAGGAGGGTTTCCTCCACCGCGTGATTAATCCGCAGACTTAGCAGTTGCATACGAAGGCCGTGCTTTCCGGAAGGAATGCGCGGCTTGTTGTCGTTTATAAGCTATCGTTTATAAGTTTAAGAAACAGGGGCTTATGGCTGGACGAATTCCACGCGTATTTATTAATGACCTGCTGGCACGCACCGACATCGTCGATCTCATTGACGCACGAGTCAAACTAAAAAAGCAGGGCAAAAACTACCATGCGTGTTGTCCGTTCCACCACGAAAAAACTCCTTCTTTCACCGTCAATGGTGATAAACAGTTTTACCACTGCTTTGGCTGTGGCGCACATGGTAATGCCGTCGATTTTTTAATGAATTATGATCGTCTTGAATTCGTTGAAAGTATTGAAGAATTAGCCACGATGCATGGCCTTGAAATACCGTATGAAACCGGTACAGGCCCCACCCAGTTAGAGCGTCATCAACGGCAAAGCTTGTATGCCTTGATGGAACAGCTAAGCGCATTCTATCAGCAAGCATTAAGTCAATCAGTGGGTACCCAAGCGATGCAATACTTGCAACGACGAGGGCTTAGTGCTGAGGTTATTCGTCATTTTGCTATTGGCTTCGCGCCTGCTGGCTGGGACAACGCGCTAAAACGATTTGGTCGCAACAGTGACGATCGCAGTACGTTGAACGATGCCGGTATGTTGGTGACTAACGATCAGGGACGTACCTACGATCGTTTTCGAGAACGCGTTATGTTTCCTATCCGCGATAAACGCGGACGGGTGATTGCATTTGGGGGACGAGTATTAGGTGACGGTACGCCGAAATACCTGAACTCCCCCGAAACAGAGATTTTTCATAAAGGCCGCCAGCTTTATGGCCTGTATGAAGCACAGCAAAACCATGCTGAGCTGAAACGCTTGTTAGTGGTTGAAGGCTATATGGATGTGGTTGCGTTGGCACAATTTGGGATTGATTATGCGGTTGCGTCGCTGGGGACATCCACTACGGCCGATCACATTCAGTTACTCTTTCGTGCGACCGACCACGTCGTCTGTTGTTACGACGGTGACCGGGCTGGGCGAGAAGCAGCCTGGCGCGCATTGGAAACCGCGCTACCCTATTTGAATGACGGTTTTCAGCTACGCTTTATGTTCCTGCCGGATGGTGAAGATCCCGATACGCTGGTTCGTAAAGAAGGCAAAGTGGCTTTTGAACAACGGATGGAACAGGCGTTGCCGCTGTCGCAGTTTCTTTTTGAGACGTTACAGCAGCAGGTAGACATGAGTTCACCCGATGGTCGAACCAAACTCAGTACGCTGGCATTACCGCTGATCGATCAAATTCAGGGGGAAACGCTGCGACAGTATTTACGTCAGCAGTTGGGCAACAAATTAGGCATTCCAAGCGATAGCCTGAATAAATATTTGCCCAAAGTGGCTGAGTTGGCTCAGCCTTATCAGCCACCGCAGCTAAAAGTCACAACTATGCGTATACTTATAGGACTTTTAGTACAGAACCCCAGGCTTTCAGCGGAAGTACCTGAACTTGCATTAGAAGGTTTAGAGGAAAGCAAAGTGGCGGGTCTGTCCCTGTTTCAGGATTTAGTTAAAACCTGTAACGCAAGCCCTGGCATGAGCATGGGATTGTTGCTTGAGAAATACAGGGATAGCAAATACCAGAAGCCGCTTGAAACGATGGCTTCCTGGAACCATATGATCGAAGAGGACGAGCTGGACGACAAGTTCAGGATAAGTCTGGCGGAACTCTACGATCAGTTGCTGAAGCAACGTCAGGAAACATTGATTGCCCGTGAGAAAACGCATGGGCTTAGCACCAAAGAAAAGCAAGAACTTTGGTCATTGCAACTGGCTTTAACCAGAAAAAACTGATTACCGAGGCTTAATTGCCGATAAATAGCAGAGTTGAACTCTGCAAAGAGCCGCTACAGGGGCTGCGGCGATAAGAAAAATACCCCTAATGCTATTGTTGGCGAATTACGCCGACCGACACCAACCCAAATACTCTGAAGTGTGGATACCGTCTTATGGAGCAAAACCCGCAGTCACAGCTAAAGCTACTTGTCACCCGTGGTAAGGAGCAAGGCTACCTGACCTATGCTGAGGTCAATGACCATCTGCCGGAAGATATCATCGACTCCGACCAGATCGAAGACATCATCCAGATGATTAATGACATGGGCATCCAGGTGATGGAAGAAGCACCGGATGCAGATGATCTGTTACTGGCAGAAAATACCAATGACGCAGATGAAGATGCGGCAGAGGCTGCTGCTCAAGTGTTATCCAGCGTTGAATCGGAAATTGGTCGAACAACCGATCCGGTTCGCATGTACATGCGCGAAATGGGTACCGTTGAACTGTTGACGCGTGAAGGCGAGATCGATATCGCCAAACGCATTGAAGACGGTATCAACCAGGTTCAGTGTTCTGTTGCAGAATATCCTGAAGCAATTACCTATCTGCTGGAGCAATATGATCGTGTTGAGGCTGGTGAAAGCCGCCTGTCTGACCTGATCACTGGCTTTGTCGATCCTAATGCGGAAGAGGATATTGCCCCTACCGCAACTCACGTTGGCTCCGAGCTTTCAAGCGAAGAAATGGACGATGACGACGAGGAAGAGGATGACGAGGAAGAAGAAGACGACAACAGCATCGATCCTGAACTGGCGCGTGAGAAATTTACTGAATTGCGTGAGCAATATGAAACCACCCGTCAGGTGATTAAAGCTCATGGTCGTAATCATGCCAAAGCCGCACAGGAAATTCTGAACCTTTCAGAAGTGTTTAAGCAGTTCCGCTTAGTGCCTAAACAGTTTGATTTTCTGGTTAACAGCATGCGTTCCATGATGGATCGTGTCCGCACCCAGGAACGACTGATCATGAAACTCTGCGTTGAACAGTGCAAAATGCCGAAGAAAAATTTCGTCACCCTGTTCTCTGGCAATGAAACGAATGAAACTTGGTTTGCCGCCGCGATTGCTATGGCCAAGCCATGGTCTGAAAAATTGCATGACGTAGCAGATGACGTTAAGCGCAGCTTGCAGAAATTACACCAGATTGAAGAAGAAACCGGTCTGACGATCGAGCAGGTTAAAGACATCAACCGTCGTATGTCGATTGGTGAAGCGAAAGCACGTCGCGCTAAGAAAGAAATGGTGGAAGCCAACCTGCGTCTGGTTATTTCTATCGCGAAGAAATACACCAACCGTGGTTTGCAGTTCCTCGACCTGATTCAGGAAGGCAACATCGGTCTGATGAAAGCGGTAGATAAGTTTGAATATCGCCGTGGTTACAAATTCTCGACCTATGCGACCTGGTGGATCCGTCAGGCGATCACCCGTTCTATCGCCGATCAGGCGCGCACCATTCGTATTCCGGTACACATGATTGAGACGATCAACAAACTGAACCGTATCTCTCGTCAGATGTTGCAGGAAATGGGTCGCGAGCCGACGCCGGAAGAACTGGCTGAACGTATGCTGATGCCAGAAGACAAGATCCGTAAAGTGCTGAAGATCGCGAAAGAGCCGATTTCAATGGAAACCCCGATTGGTGATGATGAAGATTCACATCTGGGCGATTTCATCGAAGATACGACGCTGGAGCTGCCGCTGGATTCCGCGACATCGGAAAGTCTGCGTTCTGCGACACACGACGTATTGGCTGGCCTGACCGCACGTGAAGCGAAAGTCCTGCGCATGCGTTTCGGTATCGATATGAACACCGACCATACGCTGGAAGAAGTGGGCAAACAGTTTGACGTTACACGTGAACGTATTCGTCAGATCGAAGCGAAAGCGCTGCGTAAACTGCGCCACCCTAGCCGTTCCGAAGTGCTGCGTAGCTTCCTGGATGATTAATTCATCCCTCCGCTAATCCACACACTCGATAGCCCCGGTTCGCCGGGGTTATTTTTTTACCTGTCAGCAGAACATTCTGTCTGCATTTACCCATGATGTAATGCCTGATACAGCGCTTGATAGGATGCCACCAGTGACTCGAGCGTCGCACGGTTCAACCCACTAGGATTTGGCAGTACCCAAACCTGGGTCTCGCCAATACATCGTTCTTGACGCCCCCATGAAATCTTCTTGATACCAAACGCCTGACTGAACGCCTGTTTCCCCAACACGGCCAGCGCACGCGGCTGATAGCGCTCCATCTTCTCAACAATTGCGTTCCCGCCTTGCAGCAACTCGTCTCTTCCCAGTTCGGCGGCTTCAACCGTTGGACGCTCCACCAGCATGGTGATGCCGCATCCGGTATCCAGCAGATGCTGTTCTTCCTCAGGCGTAAGCAAACGTTCGGTAAATCCAGATTGATGGATAACTTTCCAGAAACGATTGTTCGGGTTGGCAAAATGATAACCATGATGAGCTGTCGATAGCCCAGGATTAATGCCGCAGAAAACGACTTGCAGGTCCGGTGCCAGAATATCATTAATCATGCATCCTCTTAATATTATGCTTATCATTGCGATCGTAAAATCTAACAATAATAACAACAAGCTATCCTGAGTAGAAAACAGCCATCCAACTGAACAACTATAGACCTTGCCCCGAACATTACCGTATAATCATGCCCCGTTCGGCCCCTTAGCTCAGTGGTTAGAGCAGTCGACTCATAATCGATTGGTCGTTGGTTCAAACCCAACAGGGGCCACCAAATTTTATCTTTAAAATCATATAATTAAGCCACTTTTAACCGAGTGGCTTTTTAGTATCTAAATGTCAATGTCGCAAAAGTGTCTCAGCATATTTATTCCATCCTCGAATAGCCCATTATCGCTCAGCGCAAAACCAGATGAAGAAACACCGAAAAAATGGCGGTGCAACGGCTCATCACTATGATTTTTTTTCAGTTACATAAACTCAATAACATTCATCTAACATACTGTTTTATAATTATTTTTATTCAATCTTCATAACAATTGAAATTTCTTAATTAGATCCTTTTACTCGACAAAATCACAATAAAAACCTTATTTATCTGTCAGTTATATTTTCCCTTCGATCCTTTCCAGATCCTCAAAACTGAAAAACACTGAAATTCCTTTCAATCTTTTCAGTTTGAGACTTGCACCAGAACCCCAGCAGCGGCGCGGGCTGGCGCCCCCGTTTGTAGAAAAATAAAACTGAAAAATTTCTGTGATCCGAAAACCGCAGGCGGGTGCGGTGTAGCGCCGATTTTGTCATGTGGTTGTTCATTTTGTGCGTGTGCTTGTTGCGCCTGCGCAACGTGGTGCGGCTATCGGGTTAAATGGCATGACATGCACGTATTGACGGAATGCGTCTGGTATGGAGCGTTTGAGGACGTTTTAGCGTATGGCTATCAGGTCGGTTTTCTGTAGACATGAAAAAGCCCGCACATGGCGGGCTTGGTTTTCCCTGGTGTCATCATTATTGTTTGAAATCCAACCACATAATGACATTGGGAGCGTCTATTTTATAAACGTTTATACAGATCGATTATTCATTATTGATCGGTTACGCCGATCAATAATCATTAGGCACCAATCACCGGGCTGTACTTCTCTTGTAACTCACCGGCTTGTGTGCTGGTTTCAACGATAGCCGATGCGTTCAACGGTGCGCCGGTATTGCTATGAGTATGGCTTGCTGTCTGCTTAGCCAGCTCTTTTACCACGTCCAGTGTGTCCAACATCAGTTGCATCACGTTAATCTGCTGGCTACCCACCCATACCACTGGGGCAATAATATCCTGCCGCGCTCCGGCTATGCTGCTGCGGATTTGCCCAATTTTCTCCATCATGCTCTGACCAATATCTATCGATGCCGATTTACCAACGCTAGCCACATAGCCCGCCTGCGTTGCCAGGCTGTAATCCCCCTCTGCTATCTGCACTATCGCCCCGGCCAACAATGTGGCAGAACCTAATACGCGGGTTTCGTCCGTGGCCTGGATCGTGGTTTTCCTGGTCACGGTAGTGCGTTGCTCGTCGTCTGCGGTCACCACACGACGCATTGATGATTCACTGATTGTCTGGTCAGTCTGCCGCACCCAGTCGCCCGCCACCGTCACGCGCTGCGACACTTCCGTCCGTTGCTGTTGTAGCTGTTCGCCTGGCTTCACATCCGGCAGGCTATGCCCCTGCGCCAGCGTCTGCCGCACAAAGGGCTTATCAGGGCGTCCCTCGGTAAACCCGATTTCTACCAGCGTACCCGCAGGCGGAAACTGAAACATACCCGATTCACCGCCTGCCATTGGCACCGGCAGCGGCACAGCGGGGTAAATGGGCGTGTCTTTGGCCGGATTGCCGTCAGCGTCCAATAGTTGCACATCCACGGCATAACGTGGACGGAACGGATCGGCAATATCGCCGCTTGTGACTGATTCGGCGGGCGCTTCCACGCGGGCGAATTTCGGCAGATGCAGCCCAGCCGATAACTCAGGGTACGCCGTATCAATCTGACGTTGCGCGGGGGTTGTCGTTGCACGTTTGCCAGTTGCTACGCTGACCGGCTCCCACGTAATGACCATATCGTCATTTTCCAGCCTGACTGATTTCAGGCGCTGGCCATTCACAACTACGCCAGGGCGTACCGACTGGATCACTGGCAAGGTCATGCTATAGCCTGCCGCCTGGCTCTTGCTGAATTCGGCGGGAATATCAACGGGCTTGTTGGCAAACATCGAGTGCGCCCAGTTCCCCACGTATAGCCCGCCGTCCGGCAACGGTTGCCAGACATAATCGTCAATACTAAACGCGGCACCAATATTAGCCAGCAACTGATAGCCGGTGCCGCTGTGGGTGAAATGCGGGATCGGCGTCGTCACATACGGCGCATCCGGCAGATGTATCGTTAGCCCGCTATTTTCTTCCAGCCAGGCAGCAAGCTGTTTTAGCGTAGGATGTTGAAACGAGCATGGCCACATCCGTTCGAATATGCCCGCCAGTTCACGCACAAACAGCCGCTGATAGCCGTTCTCTGCCGGTTGCGATCGCTCAACGTATCCTGTAAACCAGCGCAACACAAAATCGGAGTAACCCACATCCAGCCTCACCACCTTGCCGGTGTAATCCGTGTCGGTTTCTGCCGTAATAAAGCCGCGCCCGCAGGCATTCAACTCCAGTACCATATTAACGCCGACCAGGTGAACCGCGTCACCGGATAGCATCAATCGTTTAACGGGTTTCATCCTTCGCTACCCCCTAACGAATCATTGACCGGTTTCAGAACAGTACGTTCAAACCAGCTTAATTGCTCTTCATTCTCAGTCGCTGAACTACCGCTCCCCTTCACACCTGGCGTTTGCTTTTGTGCCGTTGTTTTACTTCCGGCGCGGGTATCCCGTTTTTCTGCCACGCTGACGTGCTCACGCAACGTAAACGTCACCAGCCACGCTTGTTTACCGTCTTGCTTTGGCGCGTCAATCGAACCGGTGAACGTGGCAAGACGAAAATTGATAGCCTGCGCCGTGTGATTGGCTACTCGATAGCGTTTTAGTTTGCCGCCCTCTTTTGCCTCGGCCAACGCCCACAACCGCGTTAATACTTTCGCCTCGGTAAATGGGATGATGCCCGATACGCGCAGTTCTTTGGGCTTGATACCCTGCTCTGCGTTCGATGTGCTGGACGTCTGGCCGGACTGGTCTTGCTCCTGAAACTGCATAGACGGGGTAACAGTCAGACTACGTAGAGGTATAGCCTCGCCATCAAGGGCGAGCGTGATAATTTGGCTCATGGATCATGCCTTCCAGTGCATTGAGTGAATCGCCCACAAACATCATGGCGACGGTATAAATCGCTGACGGTTGCGGGATATTTTTCACCATTTCAGCGGCGATCACGCCGCCTTGTCCTTTTCCTGTAAATACCCAGGCGCGGGCGCTAGCCTGCTGTAATTCGCTTAAGCCCTGGCTGATTTTTGCCAGCGCATTACTGCGTTCGGCGGTAAAGCTGGCCAACTGGCTTTTGATGCTGTCAGTACTGGCCGGTACAGCCGCTTTTGTCTGTGCTTCAGCGATCCGCTGTGCGTTCAGCGCCTGGCGGCTGGTTGACACGGACAGCGGCACCGCAGCGGGCAGCGCCTGGCTTTTGGCGGGCAACTGCATTTTTACCCTGTCCAGCTCTGACGCCGCTTTCGCCATCCGGGCAACTTGCGTAAAAGCAGGTGCAGGAAAAACGCCGGTCAGCCGTTCCAATTGCTGCACAAAATCTGCCTGCGCCATGCAGCTAATCATAAAAACGGTAACGGCGGTTTCGCCGGATGTAGCCTGCAATCGGCTGGCCAAATATGCTACCGCGTTAGCAGGACTGAGATAATTGCCGGTTGCTGTTTTCTGACCAACGCCATAGATCCACGGATGCACTGGCACTATGGCGCAGTTGATTGCGCTTATTTCAGATGGGAAGCGGATGATTGCATCTCGCCACATAGATATACCTCCCTGTCAGTTGATCATTTCCCTTTATCAATGCGGCACTCCCGGCCGCAAATTAAACAAAATCATTTTACACATAAAAATAGATTACTGCCTGCTGGCAGGAAAATACTTATAAAGCGTTGATATACCGACATCATAGATAATTGATATCTGCGCTCGAGTGTGTCCATCAGCTAATAATTTAGTGATAACGCTTTTGTCCTCTAACGTTAGCACGGAAGGACGCCCGCCTATTCGGCCTTTTTCTCTTGCCGCAGCCAATCCCGCCAACGTTCGTTCAACTATCAGTTCACGTTCCATTTCAGCCAGCGCCGACATAATATGAAATACGAATCTTCCCATTGGGGTATTTGTATCAATGCTATCGGTAAGACTACGGAAATGTATTCCTCGTTGTCGAAGTTCATCTATTAGCAGCACAAGATTACGCATGGAACGCCCCAACCGATCCAGTTTCCAAACAACCAGAGTATCGCCCGCTCTCAACACTTTTAGAGCCCGCTTTAGCCCTGGACGTCTGGCTTTCGTTCCGCTCATTTTATCTTCAAAAATCTGTTCACAATTTGCACTTACTAGCGCATTTCTTTGTAGATCGGTGTTTTGGTCATTTGTTGATACTCGAATATAGCCAATTTGCACAAGTTATCTCCGGCAAAAAGGCAACGATACTGCCACAAAGAAAAGAATAAGGAGCAACAGAAAACCTCGGTTTTGCAGATGTCGGGAAGATCGGTTCACTAGCGTTTGCACA
>NZ_JBJYIN010000014.1:0-128923 GCF_046237015.1 Pectobacterium hainanensis | reverse complement strand
TCAGTGGAGGCGCATTATAGGGACTTCTCGCCGCCTGACAAGCGCTAAATGCAAATTATTTCCCAACCGTTCAAAAACAAACCAAAAGACACCATTTAGCATACTTAACACACAAAAAATGAACATAATACAAGCTCACTGTGTAAAAACGGGTGCATCCATTAATGAATGCACCCGCTTATCACTTACCGTTTAACTCACATACTTATTGCCGCGCAACGATCTGCTCACCTTCAACATCTAATGTGATCGGTTTACCCGGTATCAACTTCCCACTCAACATTTGTTGAGCAAGTGGGTTCTCTATCAGTTGCTGTATCGCCCGCTTAAGCGGACGAGCACCATAGACTGGATCAAACCCGACTTCCCCGAGCATATCCAAAGCCGCATCTGTAATCGTGACACTATATCCCCGCTCTTCAAGACGTTTGTATAGCCTCTGAAGCTGAATCTGTGCGATCGACGTAATATGCCCCCGACCCAACGGATGGAAGACCACGACCTCATCAATACGGTTAATAAACTCAGGACGAAAGCTATGGCTAACGACGTCAAGAACCATATCTCTCATTTCGGTATAGCTACGCTCACCAAAACGTTCCTGAATAAGGTCAGATCCCAAATTTGACGTCATGATGACTACCGTATTACGGAAATCGACCGTCCTCCCCTGCCCATCAGTGAGACGACCATCATCCAATACCTGAAGTAGGATATTAAACACGTCAGGGTGTGCTTTTTCGATTTCATCCAGCAAGATGACCGAATAAGGACGACGTCGAACCGCTTCCGTCAGATAGCCGCCTTCTTCGTACCCCACATAGCCAGGAGGTGCACCAACCAAACGTGAAACCGAATGTTTCTCCATAAACTCAGACATGTCGATACGAACCATGGCGTCGTCACTGTCGAAGAGAAACGTCGCCAATGTTTTGCAAAGTTCCGTTTTCCCGACGCCTGTTGGACCAAGGAACAAGAACGAGCCAATTGGACGATTAGGGTCAGATAGCCCTGCCCGGCTGCGACGGATAGAATTCGCTACCGCTTCGACGGCTTCATTCTGCCCAATCACACGCTGGTGCAACTCATCTTCCATTCGCAATAATTTTTCTTTTTCACTTTCCAACATGCGAGAAACGGGGATCCCGGTCCAACGGGCCAATACTTCAGCGATTTCAGCATCGGTGACACGATTACGCAGAAGGTGCATCGTTTTTCCTTCCTGCTGAGTCGCCGCAGCAAGCTGTTTCTCCAGCTCAGGAATTTTTCCGTATTGCAATTCGGACATGCGTCCCAAGTCCCCTTGGCGACGAGCCTGCTCTAACGCAATTTTTGCCTGTTCCAGCGATGCTTTAATATTTTGTGTACCAGTTAGGGATGCCTTCTCAGCCTTCCACTCTTCTTCAAGATGAGAATATTCCCATTCTTTTTGCTCAAGTTCAGTATTCAATAGTTCAAGTCGTTTCTGACTGGCCTCATCGGACTCTTTCTTCAGCGCCTGCTGCTCCAGTTTTAACTGGATGATTCGACGCTCAAGCCGATCGAGCGGCTCAGGTTTCGAATCAATCTGAATACGAATGCTGGATGCCGCCTCATCAATAAGATCGATGGCTTTATCCGGTAACTGACGATCCGCAATATAGCGATGAGACAGCATGGCCGCCGCAACAATCGCCGGGTCAGTGATTTGTACATGGTGGTGCAATTCATAACGTTCTTTCAGGCCGCGCAGAATCGCAATGGTATCCTCCACGGTAGGCTCCGCGACAAACACCTTCTGGAAACGCCGCTCAAGCGCCGCATCCTTTTCAATATATTGTCGATACTCATCCAATGTTGTGGCACCAACGCAATGCAGCTCACCACGAGCCAGCGCCGGTTTTAGCATATTGCCGGCATCCATCGCGCCATCGGCTTTACCCGCGCCGACCATCGTATGGAGTTCATCAATAAACAGAATGACGCTGCCTTCCTGCTTAGACAGATCGTTGAGCACGCCTTTCAAGCGCTCTTCAAACTCACCACGGTATTTCGCACCGGCCACCAGCGCACCCATATCCAGCGATAGTACACGTTTGTTTTTCAGGCCTTCAGGTACTTCACCATTAACGATACGCTGGGCGAGTCCTTCCACTATCGCGGTCTTACCCACGCCGGGTTCGCCGATTAACACAGGGTTATTTTTGGTACGACGTTGTAGAACCTGAATCGTACGGCGGATCTCTTCATCACGCCCGATAACAGGGTCGAGTTTTCCCTGTTCAGCACGCTCCGTGAGATCAATCGTGAATTTCTTTAATGCCTGGCGCTGATCTTCAGCCCCCTGATCGTTCACTTGCTCCCCTCCCCTCACTTGATCAATCGCGTTTGTTACACCTTGCTGCGTAACACCCGCCTTTTTCAATATATCCCCCAACGTGCCGCGAGACTCCAAAGCAGCAAGCACGAAAAGTTCCGATGAGATAAAGGTATCGCCACGCTTTTGCGCGAGCTTGTCACACATATTCAATACGCGGACTAACTCGTTTGAAGGCTGGACATCACCGTCAGTGCCTTCAACCTGCGGCAAACGCGTGATTGCCTGGTTAATTTCGGCTTTCAGATGATTAAGATTAGCTCCCGCAACAGTCAGAAGTGGACCAACCGTTCCGCCATCCTGATTAAGCAAAGCGCTCATCAAATGAAGTGGTTCAATAAACTGGTGGTCGCGCCCGAGGGCGAGAGACTGAGCATCAGCAAGAGCAAGTTGGAATTTGTTGGTAAGACGATCCAGACGCATAACTCCTCCCATACACTGGTCAAAATTGCTACTGGAGATTAAATGAGGTCATCCCTCAAAAAATTCAAGGTTATTTTGCCAGCAGTGACAGGATTTAAACGTTACTTGTCATGGACCGTCTTAATTCAATAGGTTATATCAGCCAGATTAAACTTGCCATACGGCCAGTCACACCATCACGCCGATAAGAGAAAAATTTTTGCGGTTCACTCACGGTACAAAAATTTCCGCCAAAAATTTGCGTCACTCCGCAGGACTGCAAACGCAATCGTGCGAGTTGGTATATATCGGCAAAAAACTTCTCACCATTAGGCCTGAACGCAGATACTGCTCGCATATCGTGCTGAAGAAAGATTTCTCGCACTTCCGGACCAACCTCAAAGGTATCCGGACCAATAGCTGGCCCCAGCCACGCCATGATATGAGAAGGTTTAGCCTGAAAATTGGCAAGTGTTGTCTCCAATACGCCATGACTCAACCCACGCCATCCTGCATGAGCAGCGGCAACCTCATCTCCAGCAATAGAGCAAAATAATACGGGCAGACAATCAGCCGTCATCACGGCACAAACCTGACCACTACGATTGGTATAAGCCGCATCGCCTTGTACAGAATGTGGCAATGTCTCACCGATACGAATCACGTCCGTACCATGGATCTGATCCAGCCAATATGGTGCAGAAGGCAACTCGGCGCTATCCACCAGAATCTGTCGATTCAACACCACATTTTCAGGCGCATCCCCGACGTGACCTCCCAGATTAAGCGTACCATACGGCGGCAGGCTGACGCCGCCATGACGAGTGGTACTACACGCCCGGACAGTTTCCGGTAGAGGCCAGTCAGGATATATCAGCATTGTCTCATCACCAGTCAAGTTGATCCTGATACGCTTCAGTATCTGTTTTTAATGCATTGATTAGATCGACCATATCTTGCGGCAAAGGCGCGTGCCACTCCATTTGTATTCCATTAATGGGATGGTAGAGACGCAGCATGGTAGCGTGCAGAGCTTGACGATCAAACCCACGGAGAACCCTAATAAAATCATCGGAAGCCCCTCTGGGAGGGCGAGGACGACCGCCATATAGCGGATCACCGACCAAAGGATGATTGATATGGGCCATATGAACACGAATCTGATGAGTACGTCCCGTCTCTAAACGAAGCCGTAAACGGGTATGTGATCGAAAATGCTCCATGATGCGATAATGTGTCACCGCTGGTTTCCCCATTGGATGAACAGACATATGGGTACGTTTCGTTGGATGTCTGGCAATTGGCTCATCAACCGATCCACCTGCCGTCATATTACCAATCGCAACCGCTTCATACTCGCGTGTAATCTCCCTCGCCTGCAAGGATTCCACCAAACGAGTCTGAGCTGGCACCGTTTTTGCCACAACCATTAAACCCGTCGTATCCTTATCAAGTCGGTGCACAATACCTGCACGAGGAACGTCAACAATTTCAGGGTAGTAGTGTAGTAACGCATTCAGAACCGTGCCATCTGGATTACCCGCGCCGGGGTGAACGACAAAATCCCGAGGCTTGTTAATCACGATAATGTCTTGATCTTCATAGACGATGTCCAGCGCGATATCCTGCGCGTCCCACCGGACTTCCTCCTCAATCAACGCATCAATTGCCACCAATTCGCCGCCCAACACTTTCTCTTTTGGCTTATTAGTGACATTGCCGTTAATCTGTACCCGGTTCTCAAGAATCCACTCTTTTATACGAGATCGTGAATAATCAGGGAACAATTCGGCCAAAGCCTGATCTAAACGTTGTCCGAGTTGAGATTCGGCCACCGTTGCGGTGAGTTGTACTTGTTGTGCCATAGTTGCAGCTTCTTCGTTAACGTTGGGTTTTCACGGCGATGCCGTTTAAAATAATGTACTATTGTAGCTGGTCTAAATCGGGAGCTTAACGGACAGTCTCCCGGAATAACACTCTGAGGATAATCAAAACGTCATGACGCGTATGAAATATCTGGTGGCTGCCGCCACGTTGAGCCTGGCGCTGGCTGGTTGCTCCAGCAATTCCAAGGATGCGGTTCCTGATAGTCCGCCATCTGAAATCTATGCCAATGCTCAACAGAAATTGCAGGACGGCAACTTTAGAGCAGCCATCACGCAGTTGGAAGCACTGGATAACCGATATCCCTTTGGCCCGTATTCACAGCAGGTACAGCTGGATTTGATTTATGCCTATTACAAATCCGCTGAATTACCGCTAGCACAGGCCTCGATTGATCGCTTTCTGCGATTAAATCCGACACACCCCAGCGTTGATTATGTCTTATACATGCGCGGCCTGACAGATATGGCTTTGGACGACAGCGCTCTGCAAGGCTTCTTTGGCGTTGATCGCTCCGATCGCGATCCTCAATATGCCCGCGCCGCTTTCCGGGACTTTAGCAAACTGATTCAGGGTTATCCAAGCAGCCAGTATGCAACTGACGCTAACAAGCGTCTGGTCTACCTGAAAGAACGTCTGGCCAAATATGAACTTTCCGTCGCGCAATACTACACGAAACGTAGCGCTTATGTGGCAGTAGTTAATCGCGTGGAGCAAATGCTGCGTGATTACCCAGATACGCAAGCAACAAAAGATGCGCTACCGCTAATGGAAAACGCATATCGTGAGCTCCAACTCGTGGCTCAGGCTGACAAGGTTGCCCAAATCATCGCGGCAAATCCGTCATAAATCATGACCTGACGCAAGACAGATCAAACGGTAACTTAGGTTGCCGTTTTTATTATCGACACAGGTTAAGGAAAGAAGGAAAAAAACAGAACAATCAGATATGAGACAACAGATCTTTTCGATAATGACATAGCCGATGTCGCCCCTCAAGCACTTCTCTTTGATTCCTTCAGCACGCTCACAAATCATGGTTTATTGACAAAAAGTGACAAAAAAAAGAGATCGGTATCACGCATTTTGTCTCAACTCACGGTATGCTGAAATTATCCAAGACGGACATAGGCAGAGAGGTAAGTTATATGACTATCAATATTACCAGTAAGCAAATGGATATTACCCCCGCAATACGTCAGCATGTCGAAGACCGTCTTTCTAAACTGGATAAGTGGCAAGCCCATCTGATTAACCCACACATCATTTTGTCAAAAGAACCTCAGGGGTTCGTTGCTGATGCCACAATCAGTACGCCAAATGGGCCGTTGGTCGCCAGTGCCAAACATGAAGATATGTATGCCGCTATCAATGAACTAATTACTAAGCTTGAGCGCCAATTAGATAAAGTGCAGCATAAAGGAGAAGCCCGTCGAGCGGCCACCAGCGTTAAAGACGCTAATTTGCAAATCCCCCAAGAGGAATAATCCTTTACATTGATGGCTATCTAACGCGCCTAATGGCGCGTTTTTGCATAATAGGCATCTTCTTTTTCAAGGTTAAAATATCAACGCTATCCATCATACGATAGAACTCTCAGTGATTTTGTATTGACAGGATGAAAAGCCAACAGTTACCTTTACCTTCTATACAATGAGATACATGTTTATTACATATCAGGCCAACATGAACCATTCACCGTTTTTCTTCGTATTCTTTTTCTTCTTCCCCTAATCTGGGAGGCGATTCGTCATAAGAGTAAGAATACGAAGACGAACAAAAAAGCCTCCTGCAAAAGGAGGCTTTTTTTATAAGAACATAATACACGGGTAATAGAATAATGAGCGATAATCCACTACTGGTACTACGAGAGCGCATCAGTGAGCTTGACTTAAAACTGCTGGAGTTATTGGCGCAAAGACGGACGTTAGCGCTAGAGGTAGCTCGTAGTAAGCTGCATTCTCATCGCCCCATCCGCGATAAAGAACGAGAACGAGATTTGCTCGAAAAATTGGCGATTGCCGGGAAAAAACACCATCTTGATGGACACTATATTACCCGGTTGTTCCAGTTAATTATTGAAGATTCAGTCCTCACGCAACAGGCTCTCTTACAGCATCATCTTAACCAGACAACGCCTCATTCCGCTCGCGTGGCATTTCTTGGCCCTAAAGGCTCCTATTCTCATCTGGCTGCACGTCAGTATGCCGCCCGACATTTCGAGCAACTCATCGAATGTGGTTGTCAGAAATTTCAGGACATTTTCAATATGGTGGAAACAGGCCAGGCCGATTATGCCGTGCTACCGATTGAAAACACCAGTTCAGGTTCGATTAACGATGTCTATGACCTGTTGCAGCACACCGGTCTCTCGATTGTCGGCGAGTTAAGCAACCCAATTAACCATTGTGTCTTAGTGGCAACAGATACTCACCTGGAACAGATCGAAACCGTTTATAGCCATCCACAACCCTTTCAGCAGTGCAGCCATTTCATCAATCGCTTCCCTCACTGGAAAATTGAATATTGCGAAAGTACCGCTGCGGCAATGGAAAAAGTAGCTGCGCTTAATTCTCCTAAGGTTGCCGCGCTTGGCAGTGAAGCCGGAGGAATGCTCTATCAATTACAGGTTTTGGAACACAACCTGGCAAATCAATCGCAGAATATTACTCGATTTATTGTTCTCGCTCGTAAGCCTATCGACGTAACAGAACAAGTCCCAGCCAAAACCACATTGATTATGGCAACGGGTCAACAATCCGGTGCATTAGTTGAAGCGCTTCTGGTGTTACGCGATCATGGTATTGTCATGACCAAATTAGAGTCGCGCCCAATCCACGGCAATCCATGGGAAGAAATGTTTTATATCGATGTACAGGCTAATCTACGTAGCGACGCAATGCAGAAAGCCCTAAAGGAGTTAACTGCAATCACTCGCTCCCTGAAAGTGCTTGGCTGTTATCCTAGCGAGAACGTCGTTCCTGTTAACGCTACAGAATAAAAACTATCTTACGCATCTTTCAACGTTACACCGTGATAGCCGACAAAGAGCGTGTTCCCAGCGATGAGGCGGTGGAGGGGTCGGAGCCCGGCTCTGCCCGGTACGGATATACCGACGCTCATCGACGCCTGGAGTCAGAGCAAACGTATCCCAGTTGCCTGACAGATGCTGAATGGACGCTGGTACGCGATCTTTTCGAAAACGAAGGTGGTCAAGGCTTGCCGCCACATATTAGCCGGCGAAACGTGGTCGATGCCTGCTGCTATGTGGTACGTAGCGGCGGCTCCTGGCGGATGCTGCCAAAGCATTTCCCACGCTGACAGAACGTCTATCGAACCTTTCGCCGCTGGAGCGCTCAAGGCAAATTCGAGCAGATACATGATCGCCTGCGAGCACAATGGCGAGAGCGGGAGGCCCGCGGCTTAATCTTGATATGGTTCCGGTTAATGGAACACTTACCCGACGTTAACTGCATTTGTCGCAGTGACATGAGGAACTGACTTTTATGTTGACGTTTAAAACCAGGCAATACGATGTGTTTTTGTTTCTGGCGGCACCGGATGCGCCTGTTCCTTGGCGCTGGGAAAACTGGCAGCAATTGGAGCCGGTTCTTAATCCGTTAATGGCAAGTTCAAGAGGGCGCACATCAATACGCATGACACAATTGGATAGTTTTTCAGGTTGTTCACCCAATGACAGTTATATTCGTTTTGGGCCGTTAGGCTGGAATAGTAAAGCGCATCAGAAATGGACGCATGGTTCGCCTTTAACCGCTGAAACATCAGTGGCATGGCAGTTTCAGTGCGCCAGTGTCTGGGTGCCTGGCCCTGGAGTTTGCCAGAAAGAAAACTGCCCGCCAGATGTATATCTGACTATTAAAAATGAGCTGGTATCAGGCCAGGAGCAAGCAGATTGCCGTTACGCCTATAGTCTGATGCTGGCCGTTGCGACGGATATTGAACGTCAACCACTGGATGCGGCATTATCCGCCTGCCGAGAATTAACACGGCCAGTGCTGGCCGTAAAAATTCAGACCGGTTGGTATCCTGAGTTTGGTCATAGTCCGATGACTGATTGGGACATGTATGGTGCGCCTTATAAACCCGGCAATCATCATCGGTCTGATACGCCGTTATCCGCCGATATTTTGCAAGGGGATTGGGCTGAACTCGTAAACGCGCCCCATCGCCCGTAAAGCTTTGGTTTGTCCCTGGATAAAGCCCTGTAACGCCCGCTGCGTAAGGTGAAAAACGCTTTTGAGCATCAGCGCAGTGGTTATAGCGGTATCCGTGTAGCGCAGCAGTCTGGCGCGCCGCTCTGGTTGTGCCTTACCGTACCATGCAGCAGTAGAGTCGTCGCTGACCCAGACAGTCAGCAAACCCCGTTGGCGGAGTGCGTGGTTATAGGTTTTCCAATTAGTAATCTTGAATTTTTGCTTTGGCATGATTCGCTACGCGCTGTCAGAGAAGATAGGGCTCTGATCCTGATTTCTGCTCAACGTTCGATTTATTCAACAAAGCCGGTTGGCGATTGAAAGAAGCCGATAGGCTTCTTCGCTCATGGGCTTGGACATACCGCCTGTTTTGCTGTCAGGCCACACCACCCGCCAGTTTTCCAGATCAATCCAATCCCATTGAAGCTCAATGATTTCGGAGCGACGAGCGGCAAACTCGAATTGCAGGCGAATGGCCAGCGGGATCACTGCATGCTCCAGTCCTTCCGCCTCCAACTGGTCAAGGTAGCGAAACAACTTGCCCATTACCTCATCGCTGATGAGGTGAGTCGCCTTGCCGTTCGGGTACATAGGCACATGGCGGCATGGGCTTGTGCCGCATCGACTGCGGACTTGGTGAGTTTGATTTTCGCCATGATGACTCCTCGGAAGACCCGATTTCCAGGAGCCTGTTGGGAGCCAAGCAGGTGGAAGCTGGGTCAAATTTCAGAAAACACCGGCATATGACGAACCCTACTAAGCCGTTGATAAATATGATGTATATAGCCATGCCGTAGTCCAGCGAAGTTCGGTACTGGAGTCATGGTGAAATAAAAAATGCCATTCTGCATAAATAGCAAAATGGCATCTTTAGATTATATCACCCTATCTGGATCACTTATTGGCGAATATCGTTAGCCTGACGCAATAACGTTCGACTCTCAGATTGGAATCGATTTGCGTAGTCGCCAAACCAATGCTCAACCTTCTTAAAACTATTGATGAACTCTGCTTTATCCGCACGTTCCAGTAGTTCGATCGCTTCGCCAAAACGTTGATAATAGCGCTTAATCAGCGACAAATTATTTTCGGAAGACATGATGATGTCAGCATATAACTGCGGATCCTGAGCAAACAAGCGCCCCACCATGATCAATTCGAGCCGGTAGATCGGAGATGAAAGCGCCAGCAACTGCTCTAGTTGCACGTTTTCTTCCGCCAAGTGCAGCCCATATGCAAACGTTGCAAAATGGCGCAATGCCTGAATAAACATCATATTCTGATCGTGTTCTACCGCACTGATACGATGCAGACGGGCCCCCCATACCTGAATCTGTTCCAACAACCACTGATAAGATTCGGGTTGGCGCCCATCGCAATAGACCACGACCTGTTTAGCCAGACTGCCACTGTCCGGGCCAAACATCGGATGTAAACCAAGTACCGGTCCCTGATGAGCCGCTAACATGGCTTGTAATGGACCATTTTTTACTGATGCCAAATCAACGAGGATACAATCCGCTGGCAACTTAGGCAGACGAGCAATGACTTGCTCCGTGACATGAATCGGAACACTGACAATAACCATACCGGCCTCAGACAGTAAGCTCTCAGCCTGAGGCCAATCATCCTGTTCCAGAATGTTGACCTGGTAACCAGATAACGTCAGCATTTTTTCAAATAATCGGCCCATTTGACCGCGCCCACCAACGATAACGACGGGACGAAGTGCCGGGCATAGCGTTTTAAACCCTTTATCATTTTCGCTGGAATAGGACTCACGCATAACCCGACGCAATATATCCTCAATCAGATCAGGAGGAACGCCTAACTGCTCGGCTTCTTTACGTCGAGAACTCAACATCGCCGCTTCACGATCGGGAACATAAATCGGCAAACCATACCGACTTTTCACTTCACCAACTTCTGCAACTAAACGTAACCGACGTGATAACAGTGCCAATAACTCTTTATCCACTTCGTCTATTCGATCACGTAATGCGGTCAGTTCAGCTACCATAGCTTATTACTCTCCTGAATGTTTTACTCGTGCGCCAAGTGCCTGGTGTACTGAGCGCAACAACACTTCGGTGCTTTCCCAATTGATGCAAGCATCGGTGACGGAAACACCATAACGCATGTCAGAACGAGGTTGTTCTGAAGACTGGCTACCTTCGTTGAGATGGCTTTCCAGCATTAAACCAATAATAGAACGATTCCCCGCCTTAATCTGCTCAACGGCAGATTCAACCACAAGCGGTTGGCGACGATAGTCTTTATTGGAGTTGCCATGGCTACAATCTATCATCAGGGCTGGCTTCAGTCCCGCTTCCTTCATCTGTTTTTCACACGCCGCGACATCTTGTTCACTGTAGTTTGGCTTTTTTCCACCACGCAGAATCACATGACCATCCGCATTTCCCTGAGTCTGTAACAGACAAACCTGCCCGGTCTGGTTAATTCCGACAAAACGATGTGGCATGGCCGCCGCTCTCATGGCATTGATTGCAGTCCCTAGGCTACCGTCAGTTCCATTTTTAAAGCCGACGGGCATTGACAGACCCGATGCCATTTCACGATGTGTCTGTGATTCCGTGGTACGAGCACCGATTGCAGACCAACTGAACAAATCGCCCAAATATTGCGGACTATTAGGATCCAACGCTTCTGTCGCGATGGGTAATCCCATATCAACCAACTCAAGCAATAATTTACGCGCGATATGCAGGCCAGCCTCGACATCAAAAGAGCCATCCATATAAGGATCGTTAATTAGCCCCTTCCATCCCACTGTGGTACGAGGCTTTTCGAAATACACCCGCATAACGATATAGAGTTGATCACTCAGTTCGGCAGCTAACGTCTGCAAACGACGAGCATATTCCAAGGCCGCATCAGTATCATGAATAGAGCATGGCCCACAGACAATCAGTAAACGATCATCACGCCCGTGAATAATGTTGGAGATCGTTTTGCGAGCCTCAGTAATTGCTGCTTGTTCCCTATCATTAAGAGGAAATTTTTCTTTTAACTGTTCTGGGGTAATCAGAATCTGCTCTGCGCTGATATTAATGTTATTGAGTGAATCTTTCTGCATGTTGATATTCCTGACGAGTACGGTAGTAAGTCGCAAGCTATGCGTTGTATTTATCACACTATCACAGACTGTAAAATTTTCAATACACAAGTGTAATTTAAATTTACCACTATCAAAACTAACTCATCAAGTCTGAATTCATCCTGATTTCCGCTCCTACTTCTACGCTCCAATCACTCACACGAATAATGGTAGAATGAGGCCAACAAGGGGGAACGATGTTGAAAGCAATCATTATTGACGACGAACAACTGGCACGAGAGGAACTGTCTCTATTGCTGGAACAGGAATCGGATATCACTATCATTGCCCAGTGCAGTAATGCTCTTGAGGCAATACCAGCGATTCATCGCCTGCAACCCGACGTTATTTTTCTGGATATACAGATGCCAAAAATCAGCGGGTTGGAATTGGTCGCCATGCTGGATCCAGAAAATATGCCTTATGTTGTCTTTGTCACGGCTTATGATGAATACGCTGTTCGTGCTTTCGAAGAACATGCATTTGATTATTTGCTTAAACCGCTGGACGCCCAACGACTGACCAAAACCCTGAATCGTTTACGCCGCGGAATAAGTGTAAACAAAAACGTACAAATCATTACTGAACCTTATCTTCGGCACATTCCTTGTACCGGGCATAATCGGATTTTTTTACTTAAGATCGATGAAGTCGAATACTTCAGCTCTGAACTCAGTGGCGTACATGTGGTTGGAATAAGCCAATCGGGTTATACCCAGCTATCGCTGAAGACATTAGAAGAAAAAACACCGTTTATACGATGCCATCGAAAATATATGGTTAACACCGAGCAACTGAAAGAAATCCAACTCATGGAAAACGGTGCCGCAGAAGTCTTAACGCACACGGGAAAACATATTCCCGTTAGCCGTCGGTATTTGAAAGTATTAAAAGAAAAACTGGGTATCGCATAAAAGCAAAACGCGCTTATGATAAAAATATCAACGCATAAAAGGTTTCATGATGAAATACAGTTACTTTTTGGCTGTCATCATTTTTATTACTGGTTGCCAAAACCATCTTCCGCCTCAGCCAGCTAAAGGAGAAGTATCCTTTTGGTATGATACCGGTTATCAGGACGCCATGTCGGGCAAGGTGGTGAAAGACAATGCGCCTTTGCAAGAGTGGTTTGGCAATCCGGAAATCGATCGAGAGACTTATTTACACGGCTATAGTGCAGGGCAGGCTAATTTATGTCATTCAGCCAACATGAAGGAATGGGGTCAATCGGGCAAGAACTTTCCTGCCAGTTGCGATGGTGTTGCTGATGCAGAACACTTAAGAGCCCAATGGCAGCAAAATTTACCGCACTAGGTAGAATAAATCCCACGCAATCTGGCCGTGGGATTTATTTTATTATCAGCGGATATCTGATGTCCGCTGATAATAATCAAAACATTCGAGAGACGTAATAAACTTATGCAGTCGTAGTTTGATTCATCAGATCATTGAAACTCACTGATTTTTCAACGACTTTCGCTTTGGAAAGTACGGTTTCTACCGCTTGCTCTTCCAGCGCAACGTTACGCATGTTGTTCATCAGCTCTTTGTTTTTACCATAGAACTCGATAACTTCCTGCGGATCTTCGTAAGCAGAAGCCATCTCTTCGATCAACGTGTTAACGCGCGCATCGTCAGCTTTCAGTTCATTCGTGTTGATCACTTCGCCCAATAGCAGGCCGACAACCACACGACGTTTAGCTTGTTCTTCGAACAGTTCACGAGGCAATTCCAGCGCTTGCTTTTCATTACCGCCAAAACGCTGTGCAGCCTGACGACGCAGTACATCGATTTCACCATCGATCAATGCAGCAGGCACGTCGATTTCATTCGCATTAACCAACCCATCCAGAACCTGAGTCTTAATGCGGTTACGAACAGCGCCTTTCAGTTCACGTTCCATATTTTTGCGAACTTCAGCACGCAAACCTTCCTGAGAACCATCCGCTACGCCAAAACGTTTAATAAACTCTTCAGTCAGTTCTGGTAATTCACGTTCTTCAACTTTCTTCAGAACAATTGCGAACGCTGCCGCCTTACCCTTCAGATTTTCAGCGTGGTAATCTTCGGGGAAGTTGACGTTAATCGTAAATTCTTCACCCGCTTTATGACCTACAACACCCTCTTCAAAACCAGGGATCATGCGGCTTTGCCCCATCGCCAGTATAAAGTCAGAAGCCTTACCGCCTTCGAACGCTTCACCATCAATAGAACCGGTAAAATCCAACGTTACGCGGTCTTCAGCAGCAACGGCACGATCCACTTCTTTCCAGGTCGCCTGTTGCTTACGCAGCGTTTCCAGCATGGTGTCAACATCAGCATCAGTCACTTCTACAATCGGTTTTTCAACTTCGATCGCATCCAGACCTTTCAATTCAACTTCAGGGTACACTTCAAACTCAACCGAGTAAGTGAAGTCTCCACCCACGGTATATTCGCCCGGAACATAGTTCGGTGCGCCAACCGGATTAATTTTTTCTTTGATGATGGCATCGACAAAATTACGCTGCATCAAATCACCCAGCACATCCTGACGCACAGAGGCACCATAACGCTGAGCAACAACATTCATCGGCACTTTACCTTTACGGAAGCCGTCGATACGTACTTTTTTGGCCACGTTGACCAGTTCGCTTTTAACTGCGCTCTCAATGCTGTCAGCAGCAACGGTAATCGTTACACGGCGCCCAAGGCCTTGAGTGGTTTCAACAGAAACTTGCATCTTGTTACCTCAAAAAATCACAGTGCTCGGTCAACCCCAAAACTATTCTCACAACAGCAAGCTTATCTCAATCACGATCGCATGATTGAAAAAATCCCACAGAACCGGGACGGTTATGCATGACCAGACCCCGTTCCCTGTAGTCAGAAGCGTCCCGAATACATTCCGGAAAAATAGACGCGGCATTATAGCGATATAGATAGGATGAGTCGAGGACGGCAGAAAGACTATTGCAACGAGCGATTCACACTTTTATGAATGACCCGCATCAAAAAGATTCAAAACGAGCCATATTTAACACTCAGGACAGTATGCCTGCCCCACCACATGGGGGAGATAAAGGTACAGCATTTTGCAAACTGTCCCATTCTTTTATCGTATAAGTATGCAACGCTAGCGCATGCACCGTACTCGCCAATTCCGTCGCCAACACGGCATAAATAGCGCGATGACGAGCCAACACTCGTTCCCCCACAAAGCGCTCGCTAACGATAACAACTTTGAAATGGCTCTCTGAACCTGCCGGAACGTTGTGACGATAACTTTCATCACTCACATCCAAGTGGACGGGACCAAACCCCACACGCAATTTTTCTTCTATCGTTTCACGCATCATACGGCAGCCCTTTCAAGTTTTAAAAAGTTTGGTACCAGCTCAACATTCCTGTCACTGTAAATCCTCGAATCACTTCAATCTTAGCCGTTTTTCAAGCTGTTATGATCAATAATAGAGAGGCTGGCAGTGAATAAATGTCATCGGCTGGCATATCATCAATGTCGTTGATGTGATAAAAACGATTTCCACTGGGTTATAGACATAAAAAAGAGGCATTTCAGGATAATTTACCTCAATTCAGCTCTTTTCCCCGTCGGCGGCGATGATATGATACCAAGAATTCTTATCAGCTAACCACCTTAATCATTTTTGAGAAAATACGAATGTTAAAAAAACTATTTTTCCCTCTTCTGGCTGCGCTGATGCTCGCAGGATGCGCTGCAAGCACAAACACACTGAACGTTACGCCGAAAATTACGCTGCCATCACAGGATCCAACCTTGATGGGCGTCACCATCAGCATTAACGGCGCAGACCAACGAGCTGATCAAGCGTTGGCGAAAGTGAATCGCGAGGGCCAATTAGTCACCCTGACACCTTCACGCGATTTACGTTTCCTGTTGCAAGAAGCACTGGAAAAACAAATGACAGCCCGCGGATACATGATGGGAACCGGTGGCCCGGTAGCTTTACAGATCGTCGTCAATCATCTGTACGCTGACGTATCCGAAGGTAACCTGCGTTACAACATTACGACTAAAGCTGATATTTCTATCCTGTCTCAGGCGGCAAACGGCAATAAACAAGTGAAAAATTACCGCTCCACTTATAACGTCCAGGGCGCTTTCACTGCCACCAATGAAAAAATCACCAACGCCGTCAATACGGTGCTAAGTGATGTTATTAATGACATGGCACAAGACACCAGCGTCAGCGAGTTTATCAAGACAAACGCGCGTTAATCATTTCAATCCGCTTCCGTTGCGCACGGACTCACACCGTGATGCAACGGAAAGGGCCATCCATGTTTAGTCGTATTATTACTCTCTTTAGCCAACGTAATTCGCGTTTTTTGTTGCTGCTTGGATTCGCATCAGGGCTACCGCTGGCGTTAACCTCCGGCACGTTACAAGCCTGGATGACCGTTGAAAATGTTGATTTGAAAACGATCGGCTTTTTCTCCCTTGTCGGGCAAGCCTATGTCTTCAAATTCCTTTGGTCACCACTGATGGACCGCTACACCCCACCTTTTCTGGGGCGTAGACGCGGTTGGTTACTGCTAAGCCAGCTATCCCTCATCGCCGCCATTATCTGCATGGGGTTCATGAATCCGGCCAGCGATCTTTGGTGGCTTGCCGCACTCGCTGTTCTTGTTGCCTTTTTCTCAGCATCACAAGACATCGTTTTCGACGCTTATAAAACCGATCTGCTCCCCCCTGAAGAACGTGGAACGGGTGCAGCAACCTCAGTACTAGGTTACCGACTGGCGATGCTGGTTTCAGGCGGATTAGCATTATGGATAGCCGACCGATTTTTAGGTTGGCAAGCAACATACTGGCTTATGGCCGGACTCATGCTGATCGGCGTCATCTCTACATGGCTGGCACCGGAACCACATAATACTCAGCCAGTACCGCGATCGATGGAACAAGCGATCGTTGCGCCATTACGAGACTTTTTTTCTCGTAATAATGCCTGGCTTATTTTGCTACTTATCGTTCTGTATAAATTAGGTGACGCGTTTGCTATCAGCCTGACAACAACGTTTCTCATCCGAGGGGTCGGTTTTAACGCGGGCGATGTCGGTTTGGTAAACAAAACATTAGGGCTGCTTGCTACGATCATCGGTGCCATTTATGGTGGTTTACTGATGCAGCGTTTAACGCTGTTTCGGGCTTTAATGATCTTCGGCATTCTTCAAGCCGTATCCAATGCCGGGTACTGGCTTTTATCTATCACCGATAAACACCTCTTCTCAATGGCCAGCGCAGTATTCCTTGAAAACCTGTGCGGAGGGATGGGAACAGCGGCATTCGTGGCACTATTAATGACGTTGTGCAACAAGTCATTTTCAGCCACCCAGTTTGCCTTGTTATCAGCCCTTTCGGCCGTGGGGCGTGTTTATGTCGGTCCGATTGCAGGCTGGTTTGTCGAACTCTACGGATGGGCGTGGTTTTACCTCTTTTCCATTATTGCAGCACTACCGGGACTTTTTCTCTTACTGGTATGTCGCAGTACTCTGGAGTTCACGCAAAAAACCGATGATTTTCAATTGCGCACCCGTTTCCCTACCTATTATAAGAACGCGCTGCGCATGCTCACCGTCGGCGCAAGTTTAATGGGATTGTGGCTAATATTGTTAATCATCGATGCTCTAGGATGGAACATTCCAGCCTTTATCGCTGAATACTTGCTGCTGGCTGGCAGCGGATTGGCGCTTTTAGGGGTTTTATTAGGTAGCCTGCTGGACTACCTCGCATTAAGGTCGCCTCACGCAAGAGCACAGTAAACGGAACGTTGTGGGTATGATGCGACTTATCCTGCGCATTTATCCCCTTATTAAATTATTTTTCTCTTTATAATCGTATGAGGAAAACATTTATTTCATCGCGCTTAATATTTTTTCACGCTAATTTCGTTTTATGATCTTTTTCCCCGGATAAAAAATGACACCTCGCTAGAAAATAAGATTCGCACTCAGTTGTAATTTTTTATTATCCATCCATACTTCCATCTGTATGACGTTTTAATTTGCTGTTTTTTAAATTATTTTTTATTTTTGCGTTATCTTTGTGACAATCAAGGCAAAAAACAGCAACAATAGGCTGACATACCATCAATCATGTTTACAGTACAGTAACCTTCCCGTAAAATGCCCGCTCGCGTGAAATGACAATAGAGCCCTTTTTATTGAGGTCGCTAGATGAGACTCAGGAAATACAATAAAATTTTTGGGATGTTGTCTTTATTTGCAGCCACGGCGCTACTTAGCGGCTGCGATATGGCATTGATGAATCCCAAAGGACAGGTCGGGTTAGAGCAACGGTCGTTAATACTGACAGCAATCGGGCTGATGTTGATCGTTGTCGTTCCCGTTATCATTATGACGATTGCCTTTGCCTGGAAGTTCCGTGCTTCCAACGAAAAGGCGAAATACACCCCGAATTGGTCACATTCCAACAAAATTGAAGCCGTTGTTTGGACAGTACCAATTATCATTATCGTTATTCTTGCTACGATTACCTGGAAAACGACTCACTCGCTTGATCCGTACAAACCGCTGGAATCCGACGTGAAGCCAATTAATGTCGAAGTGATTTCACTCGACTGGAAATGGCTCTTCATTTATCCGGATCTGGGTATCGCCAGCGTCAATGAACTGGCTTTCCCGGCAAATACCCCTGTTGCGTTTAAAGTCACCTCCGATTCAGTGATGAACTCCATCTTCATCCCTCGTCTTGGCGGGCAAATTTATGCTATGGCCGGTATGCAGACCAAGCTGCACCTGATCGCCAACGAACCTGGCAAATATGATGGTATTTCCGGTGGTTACAGCGGGAAAGGCTTCTCCGGCATGAAATTCACTGCCATTGCTACACCAAGCCAGCAAGAATTCGACCAGTGGGTTGCCAATGTCCGTGCGTCATCCAAGACGCTTAATAACATGGATGAATTCAACAAACTGGCCCAGCCTAGTGAATTCCATCCTGTAGAACACTACTCCAGCGTTCAACCGGATTTGTTCAATAATATTATTCGCAAATTCACAGGCGACAACATGAACATGCACCCTCATGGTGAAAGCATGAAGCACGACGAAAACATGCAACACAATGAGAGTATGAACATGGGCGGGCATGGCTCGCACCAAGGAGCCGAGGGATAATACGATGTTCGGAAAACTTACACTCGATGCGGTTCCGTATCATGAACCCATTATTATGGTCACCGTGGCGGCAATCATTGTCGGTGGCCTCGCACTGCTGGCAGCACTCACCTATTTCGGTAAGTGGAAATGGCTATGGGCTGAATGGTTCACCTCCGTAGACCATAAGAAAATCGGTATCATGTACATCATCGTCGGTCTCGTGATGATGATCCGTGGCTTTGCCGATGCCATCATGATGCGTGGTCAGCAGGCCCTCGCCTCTGCCGGGTATGAAGGCTTTCTCAACGCTCACCACTACGATCAAATCTTTACCGCCCACGGCGTGATCATGATTTTCTTCGTCGCTACGCCGTTTGTAGTGGGATTGATGAACCTCGTCGTGCCGCTACAAATTGGCGCACGTGATGTTGCCTTCCCCTTCTTGAACTCACTGAGTTTCTGGCTGTTCGTGGTAGGGGTTATCCTGATCAACATCTCTTTGGGCGTCGGTGAATTCGCTCAAACCGGATGGGTCGCTTATCCACCGCTCTCCGGTAAGGAGTACAGTCCCGGCGTCGGGGTAGATTACTGGATATGGAGTTTACAGATATCCGGTGTAGGGACCACGTTAACTGGTGTTAACTTCTTTGCGACTATCTTGAAAATGCGCGCACCGGGTATGACATTGATGAAAATGCCGGTATTTACCTGGACGGCATTGTGCACCAACGTCCTGATTATCGCTGCATTCCCGATTTTGACAGTAACCATTGCGCTATTGACGCTTGACCGTTACCTCGGCACCCATTTCTTTACCAATGACATGGGTGGCAACATGATGATGTACATCAACCTGATTTGGGCCTGGGGACATCCTGAGGTTTATATTCTGGTGTTGCCAGTGTTCGGTATCTACTCAGAAGTGGTCGCCACATTCTGTAAAAAGCGTCTGTTTGGCTATACCTCACTGGTATGGGCAACCATAGCGATTACCGTATTGTCATTTATCGTCTGGTTACACCACTTCTTCACCATGGGGTCCGGCGCGAACGTTAATGCCTTCTTTGGTATTGCCACCATGATCATTTCAATCCCTACCGGGGTTAAAATTTTCAACTGGCTGTTTACCATGTACCAGGGACGCATTCAGCCTCACTCCTCCATGCTATGGACGACCGGCTTTATTATCACCTTCTCCATCGGTGGGATGACCGGTGTTTTGCTAGCCGTTCCTGGTGCAAACTTCGTTCTGCATAACAGTCTGTTCCTCATTGCGCACTTCCATAACGTGATCATTGGCGGCGTAGTATTCGGATGTTTTGCCGGTATCACTTATTGGTTCCCGAAAGCCTTTGGTTTCACCCTGAATGAAACCTGGGGTAAACGTGCGTTCTGGTTCTGGATCATCGGCTTCTTCGTTGCCTTTATGCCGCTCTATATTTTGGGCTTTATGGGAATGACGCGTCGCCTGAGTCAGCAAATTAACCCTGAATTCCATTCATTGTTGATGGTTGCCTCTTTCGGTGCGCTGCTGATTGGTCTTGGCGTGCTGTGTCAGGTTATCCAGTTCTACGTCAGTATCCGTGATCGCAATCAGAACCGCGATCTGACTGGGGATCCATGGGATGGACGGACACTGGAATGGGCAACTTCATCGCCTGCTCCATTCTACAACTTTGCTACCGTACCTCACGTCCATGAACGTGACGCGTTCTGGGATGCCAAAGAGAAAGGTGAAGCCTATAAAAAACCTGCTGGTTATGAAGAGATCCACATGCCGAAAAATACCGGTGCAGGTGTAATGATCTCTGCATTCAGTCTGGTATTGGGTTTTGCCATGATCTGGCATATTTGGTGGATGGCAATTGTCGGTTTCGCCGGAATCATTGTGACCTGGATTGTGCACAGCTTTAATCAAGATGTGGATTACTACGTTCCGGTTAAGGAAATTGAGCAAATTGAGAATCAGAACTTTGATCAACTCAGCAAAGCAGGCCTGAAACATGTCAACTGAAACTCTGACTAACCATAACGCCGCCCATGCCGAGCATGGGCATCATGATACAGGTGCCACCAAGGTATTCGGCTTCTGGGTCTACCTGATGAGTGACCTGATTATTTTCGGGTCACTGTTTGCGACCTATGCTGTGCTGGTTAATGGCACAGCGGGTGGTCCAAGCGGAAAGGACATTTTCAATCTGTCCTTTGTTCTGGTAGAAACTTTCGCCCTGCTATTCAGTAGTATCACCTATGGCATGGCGATGATCGCAATGAACAAGGGGAATAAGTCTCAGGTCAATGTCTGGCTGGGGCTGACTTTCCTGTTCGGTTTAGCGTTTATCGCGATGGAAATCTACGAGTTCCATCATCTGATCGCGGAAGGGTATGGCCCAGATCGCAGTGCATTCCTGTCCGCTTTCTTTGCTCTGGTCGGTACGCATGGGATCCACGTTACCGGCGGCCTTATCTGGCTCGCCCTTATGATGGTTCAAGTCTCTAAGCGTGGCCTGACTGCGACTAACAAAACGCGCTTGATGTGCCTGAGTTTGTTCTGGCACTTCCTTGATGTCGTTTGGATTTGTGTCTTCACTGTTGTTTACCTGTTGGGGGCAATGTCATGAGTCATTCAACAACCGATCATGCCGGCGCCAGTCACGGTAGCGTGAAATCCTATCTGATAGGTTTTGTTCTGTCGGTAATTTTGACAGTCATTCCTTTCGGTATGGTGATGGCCGGTTCAGCGTCACATAACATCATTCTTCTGTCCGTACTGGGATGTGCAGTGATTCAGATCGTGGTGCACCTGGTGTACTTCCTGCATTTGAATACGTCGTCAGAACAACGGTGGAATGTGGTGGCCCTTGTGTTTACCGTCCTGATTATCGCGATTGTCGTCGTGGGCTCCATCTGGATTATGATGAGCGCGCACCACAACATGATGATCCAGTAACAGAGCCGTAAAAGATGATTAAGCAATACCTGCAAGTCACTAAACCAGGAATTATTTTTGGTAATCTAATTTCTGTTATCGGCGGATTTCTCCTTGCTGCTCAAGGCAGCATTGATTATCCACTGTTTCTCGCCACCCTCGTTGGGGTATCGCTGGTCGTTGCGTCTGGTTGTGTGTTTAACAACGTGATTGACCGCGATATCGATAAAAAAATGGAGAGAACCAAGAATCGCGTCCTGGTAAAGGGGCTGATTTCACTGAAGGTAACGCTGGTTTACGCTTCATTGCTGGGTATTGCAGGCTTCGCACTGCTCTATATCGCAGCCAACCCGCTGGCCATGTGGCTAGCGGTGATGGGGTTTGTGGTTTATGTCGGTGTTTATAGCCTGTATATGAAGCGCCATTCGGTTTATGGCACATTGATTGGTAGCCTGTCTGGCGCTGCGCCACCGGTTATCGGCTATTGTGCAGTCAGTAACCAGTTTGATGCAGGTGCGCTGATTCTACTGCTGATTTTCAGCCTGTGGCAGATGCCTCATTCCTATGCGATTGCCATTTTCCGTTTCAAAGATTATCAGGCTGCCAATATTCCTGTGTTGCCTGTTGTTAAAGGTATTTCCGTCGCGAAAAATCATATTACGCTTTATATTCTTGCGTTTATGATTGCCACGTTAATGCTGTCTTTAGGTGGCTACGCTGGCTATAAATACCTGGTCGTTGCCGCAGCGGTAAGCGTATGGTGGCTGGGAATGGCGTTATCAGGTTATAAAAACGCCAATGATGATCGCGTATGGGCCAGAAAACTGTTTGTGTTTTCCATCGTCGCCATCACCTCGCTGAGTGTGATGATGTCTGTTGACTCCATGGCACCAGCGCATGAAGCATTGCTAACCTACCTGCGTTAATTTGCATGTTTTCATGCCAGATATAGCTCAGCATCACATCTCTATGTAAAACAAGCGGATCTCCGCTTGTTTTTCTTTTATTCCCCCCTTCCCTACCGCTAAATAACGTAGCCAAACCCTCGTTTACTCTTGGGTAGATTTACGGGTATGGGGTAACACACTAGAATGGCGCAACAGCTTTCAGAGGTATGAATGAACGATAATAAAATGACACCCGGTGAGTTGCGCGCCACATGGGGATTAGGGGCAGTTTTCTCGCTACGCATGCTCGGCATGTTTATGGTATTGCCAGTACTGACCACTTACGGCATGGCACTGCAAGGAGCCAGTGAAACACTGATTGGTATTGCGATCGGTATTTATGGCCTGATGCAGGCCATTTTTCAGATTCCATTTGGGCTGCTATCAGATCGTGTTGGCAGGAAACCATTAATCGTTGGCGGATTACTGATTTTTGCGTTGGGGAGTGCAATTGCCGCCCTCAGTGATTCAATTTGGGGAATCATTCTTGGCCGAGCCTTACAGGGATCCGGTGCAATATCCGCAGCCGTCATGGCATTGCTTTCAGACCTGACACGCGAACAGAATCGCACCAAAGCGATGGCATTTATCGGCGTCAGTTTTGGCGTCACCTTTGCTATCGCCATGGTCGTTGGCCCGATCGTTACACACGCATTTGGTTTACAGGCGTTGTTTTGGGGGATCACTCTTTTATCCCTGATAGGCATATTTATCACTATTACCCTGATCCCGAATGCCCCAGCGCATATCCTTAATCGAGAATCCGCTATCGTTCAGGGTAGTTTCCATAAAGTTCTGACGAACAGCAGATTGTTAAAGCTGAATTTCGGCATCATGTGTTTACACATCCTGCTCATGTCCAGTTTCGTCGCGCTACCACGCGTGCTGGAAAGTGCAGGTGTATTACCGCAGGATCATTGGAAAGTGTATCTGGTAACCATGCTGATATCTTTCGCTGGCGTTGTTCCTTTTATCATTTATGCCGAGTTAAAACGACGAATGAAACAGGTATTCGTCGGCTGTATCGCTGTGCTTATCGCCGCAGAATGGGTGCTATGGCAGGCAGAAAACCATCTCTGGCAGATTATTCTCGGCATACAATTATTCTTCCTGGCATTTAACGTGATGGAAGCACTGCTGCCGTCGCTTATCAGCAAAGAATCACCTACCGGGTATAAAGGTACGGCAATGGGCATTTATTCAACAACACAATTTCTCGGTGTCGCGATAGGTGGCAGTCTGGGTGGCGGTTTGTTCGAACTGTACGGCGCATCTGTCGTGTTTATCGCCGGCACCAGCATTGCCGCTATCTGGTTGTTGGTCGGTTTTACCATGCAGGAACCGCCGTACCTAAGCAGCCTGAGAATTACACTTTCCGATTTGGCTTTGAACGATAGCGAGTTTGAGAAAAAAATACGCACACAGCCAGGCGTGGCTGACGTCGTTATCGTACCCGATGAATACAGTGCATACGTTAAAATCGACAATAAAAAGACCAGTAGAAAGCAATTAGAAGAATGGGTCAGCGCACTCTAAACATGAATTTTACTGGGCTCAGACTGGTGACAACATAGCGACTTGCAATAACGTAGTTATTTTCGACGATGCAGTTATTTGCAGCCTCGACGGAAAACTCATCATTCCTGCGCAGACAGAAACCTTTCTGGTATCAACGCATCATCTGAAAGAAAAATCCCCATCTGCGCAGGGATGGGGATGAAGAAGGAGGGTCGAGGTTTGTCTGCAACCTCTAATCCGTTTTTACGCGCCTGTAATCGTATTAATCGCGGAAATTATTGAACTGGAATGGCTGGCCTAAATCGGCACCGCGTACCAGCGCCATCGCACCTTGCAAATCATCACGCGATTTTCCGGTCACGCGAATCTGTTCACCCTGAATTTGTGCCTGTACTTTCAGTTTGCTGTCTTTAATCAGTTTCACGATTTTTTTCGCCAGCGAACTTTCGATACCTTGCTTCAATTTAGCTTCAACGCTATAGGTTTTACCGCTATGTTCCATTTCCTCAGGGATCTCCAGCGAGCCGCCTTCGATACCACGTTTTACCAGTTTTTCACGCAGGATATCGATCAATTGTTGAACCTGAAAATCTGATTCACTGATCGCCTTAATGCTTTGTGACTTTTCATTCAGTTCAAAGCTAGCTGGAACATTACGAAAATCCCAACGAGTACTCAGTTCTCGCGTCGCATTTTCCACCGCATTCCGGACTTCCTGCATATCAATTTCCGAAACAATATCGAAAGATGGCATAATTTGTTCTCCTGACAAGTTTGACCTGGCCAGCATGATAACCACTACGTTGTTATAAATAAAATGCGAGTCGCTATCAGACTTATTGCGTTCAGACTTTACTCTACTGACAACCTGGAAGATAACAAGTATCAATGGATATTGATGCAAATGATGGTCGCTAACGACCGATACCAGCACGACGAGGCTGGTATCACTCACAAAGGGAGAGTCAAATGAAAATTACCGTTCTTGGTTGCGGCGCGCTCGGCCAGTTGTGGCTCGCAGCCTTGCATCAACAAGGACATGACGTTCAAGGATGGCTACGCATCCCACAACCGTTCTGCCCTGTCAATGTCACAATGCTGAATGGGCAACACTGTAACCTGAACCTGACGGCGAACGATCCCGATCATTTGGCGCAAAGCGAATTATTACTGGTGACATTAAAAGCCTGGCAGGTTTCTGATGCCGTCACGGCGTTATTGCCACAGCTCAGCCCGCGTTGCACCCTTTTACTGTTACATAATGGCATGGGCACGACTGAAGAGCTGCCACCACACAAGCAACCCTTAATTATTGGCATTACCACTCATGCCGCACGCCGTGATGCAACCACGGTCGTGCATGTGGCATCCGGCACTACCCATATTGGTTCCATTAGTGATAGCGATCAGCAGAGCCATTTTGCAGAGGTTCTACATCAAGCGCTCCCAGATGTCGCCTGGCATAATAATATTGCCGCAACCTGCTGGCTAAAACTGGCCGCAAACTGTGTTATCAATCCGTTGACGGCGATCCATCGCTGTACAAATGGTGAGTTGCTGGCGTACCCAGAAAAAATCTCAACGCTTTGCCAGGAAGTTGCCGACGTCATGGTTCGTGAGGGGTTCCATACATCACATGACACACTACAGCACTATGTTGAACAAGTGATCCAGAATACAGCAGCCAATACCTCATCAATGTTGCAGGATATCATGGCGCAGCGCCATACCGAGATCGACTACATTACGGGCTATTTGTTACGTCGAGCCAGAACCCACGGTTTGGCATTACCCGAAAACAGTCAGCTTTTTGAATTAATAAAGCGCAAGGAAAATGAATATGAACGCATCGGTGCTGGTGTGTCTGGCTCCTGGTAGTGAAGAAACCGAAGCGGTGACAACCATCGATTTGCTGGTACGAGCAGGAATCGAGGTCACACTTGCCAGCGTCGCTAGTGACGGAAATCTGGAGATCGTTTGCTCTCGTGGCGTTCGCTTAATCGCAGATGCGCCCTTGACGGAAGTTGCAGACTCTCATTTCGACGCGCTGGTATTACCCGGTGGATTGAAAGGAGCCGAGTATTTTCGAAATAGCCCCGTATTAGTTGAATGCATTCGCCAGGCTAATCAGGACGGTAAAATCGTGGCCGCTATGTGTGCGACGCCAGCCATCGTGCTTGAATACCACCAGCTTTTTCCCGTAGGGAATATGACCGGATATCCTGATCTAAAAAATAACATTTCTCCCGAAAAGTGGATGGATAAACGCGTCGTTTACGATCCACGCGTCAACCTGCTCACAACGCAGGGGCCGGGAACCAGTATGGATTTCGCCCTTAAAATCATTGACCTGTTACTGGGTAAAGAAAAAGCAGCGGAAGTGGCTGCACAATTAATATTACCGCCAGGTATTTACAACTATCGGGATGAGTCTCGCGGATAAATAGCGAAGGGCTGCACGTCTGCAAATGCTTAATTTCTGGCAGCAAAAGGCGCTTTCGCGCCTTTTGCACAGGGTTATGGACGGTAAACTTTTACGTTAGTAAACCCTTGCTCACGCAGATAAAGCGCTTGTAAACGACTCATGACGCCTCGTTCACAATAAAGCAGGTAGGTCTTGCTCTGATCCAAATCACCGAACTGCGTACTGAGTTTATAGAACGGTAGCGCCTTAACGGAAATATCAGTCAGAGACAGTGGTTTATCTTCCTGTTCATCCGGCGCACGAATATCCAGTAATACATCCGTTGGCGAAAATGCCACTACTGTTTCAACTTCAACAACGTCCTGCCGGGTTTGTTCGGCAATATCACGAATATCAATATTGCGGGCTTCACTGACAACGCGATCTAAAATCGAGAAATCAAAGTGGCTTTCTTCCGCCTCAATTTTTGATTTCACCGCTTTTACCGTTGGGCTTTTTGAGATTACACCGCAATATTCCGGCATCGTTTTCGCAAAATCTTCCGTACCCAGCACACGCGCCTGCTTGATAATGTGTTCTTTATCATGCGAAATCAGCGGGCGTAAAATGAGCGTATCAGAGGCATTGTCAATCAAACGCAAGTTAGTCAACGTCTGGCTGGAAACCTGACCAAGCGCTTCCCCCGTAACCAGTGCCTGAACACCATAGCGTTCGGCCATCTGAGACGCTGCGCGAACCATCATTCTTTTCAGGACCACACCCATCTGACCATCATCGACTTTTTCCAGAATCTCACCGACGACCGGTTCGAAATCAATCGCGATAAAACGCACCCGATGTGAGCTACCATAACGCTGCCATAAATAATGAGCGACCTGCTTAACACCAATTTCATGCGCAGCACCGCCCAAGTTAAAAAAGCAGTAATGGACGCGACAACCTCGACGCATCAGCATATAGCTGGATACGCTGGAATCGAACCCGCCCGATATCAGCGATAACACGTCCTCTTGTGTACCGATTGGAAAGCCACCGATACCTTCATAACGGGCGTTAATCAGCAGCAAACGATCCTGATCGATTTCCAGATGAACAGTAACTTGTGGCGAAGTCAGATTCACACGTGCCGTCTCAATATGTTGATTCAGTCCGCCGCCGACATAACGTTCAACATCCTGAGAACTAAAATCGTGTTTACCCCGGCGTTTTACTCGTACACAAAACGATTTTCCGTCAAGTTGTTCACGATACAGCGCCAGCGTCTGTTCAAAAATATCGTGAACATCGGTATAGCTTCGGTCTTCAACATCGAGAATATGATGAATACCGGGAATACGTGTCAACGCATCGCGAATAACATCGCGCTGACTTTCTTCTTTTGCTCGAACCTCGATATGATCCCAGTGACGGACAACCGCCAACGTTTCATCATAGTGCTTTAATACGTTGCGGATGTTACCGGTTAATATTTTGATAAAGCGCAACCGCACAGATTGGCTCTTGATAGTGATTTCCGGGAACAATTTAATGATAAACTTCATGGTGGCTGTCGTTACTTGGTCAGAAAGATGTAAATAAATTTACCCTGAGCGCTAAAATCACGTTATTGGTAACCTCGGCATCTATAGACGATGTTACCAATAGCATCCAGGCGGCGGAGTATACCATCATGTATACCCAAAGTAATTGACGATGCGGTGTGACAGGGCGTGAAAAATCATCATGCGCCTGATTCGGTATTTGCGCCATTCTTGTAGCGTCAAACAAGAAGGATATGAAGATTTACGATACGCTTTGACCGTATACTTGTGTGCTCATCCGTGGATGACGAAACGCAACAGCGTACAACTCAGGATTTAATACCTATTCAGGATTTAATACCTATGCCTAAGAAAACAGAGCTGCCCATCAGCTTTGAAAATTCACTAAACGAATTGGAAAAAATCGTTACCCGACTGGAATCGGGCGAGCTGCCGTTAGAAGAAGCGCTGAATGCGTTCGAACACGGGATACAGTTGGCACGGCAGGGGCAACAGACGCTACAGCAGGCAGAGCAGCGGGTCCAAATTTTACTCAACGACGATCCTGACGCGACGTTGTCGCCATTTACCCCGGATAGTGAATAAATTATGGCCTATTTTTCAGAGCACTTGAGCGCCCACTATCAGCGCACAAACCGTACATTGAGCCACTATATTAGCGCCCTTCCCTTTCAGAGTAGTCCACTGGTGAATGCCATGGAGTATGGTTCATTGTTAGGAGGAAAGCGGTTACGGCCATTTTTGGTCTATACCACAGGTGAACTATTTGGCGTTTCTCTGGAAAACCTGGATGCCCCCGCGGCAGCGGTGGAATGTATTCACGCCTATTCATTAATTCATGATGACCTGCCAGCGATGGACGATGACGATCTCCGACGTGGTCAGCCAACCTGCCATATCAAGTTTGGCGAAGCCAGCGCTATTCTGGCCGGAGACGCACTGCAAACGCTGGCATTTTCTATTTTGGCTGATGCGCCAATGCCGCAGGTTTCCGATCGCGATCGACTATCGATGCTGTCTGAACTGGCAACGGCCAGCGGTGTTGCAGGCATGTGTGGCGGTCAGGCACTGGATTTAGAAGCCGAAGGTCATCAGGTCGATCTGGCGGCACTGGAACAAATACACCGTCATAAGACCGGCGCGCTAATCCGAGCATCGGTAAGACTGGGAGCACTGGCGGCCGGAGAGAAGGGGCGCATGGCATTGCCCTACCTTGACCGTTATGCCAACGCGATTGGTCTGGCCTTTCAGGTACAGGACGATATTTTAGATGTGATAGGCGATACCGCCACATTGGGTAAACATCAAGGCGCCGATCAACAGTTGGGAAAAAGCACCTATCCAGGTTTACTGGGGCTGGCATGTGCGCGTGAAAAAGCATGGGATCTTTATCAGGAATCTCTGGCGTCTTTAGACGATTTAGTCGCATCCAGCGCAACACCATTGGATATTGCGCCATTACGTGCGCTGGCAAGCTTCATCGTTGAGCGCAATAAATAGTCATAAATATTAACCTATATCCAATAAATTTCGACAGACGGCAGACGAACAGACTATTCTGAGCAGATAAATTATTGTCTTCAGATTAAAAATCGTAAACCGTGTCTAACTGAAAACAATGGGTATAAAACCTCTGAATGAGTCTCTAATGCGTTTTGATACAGCGAAATACCCCACACTGGCGATAGTGGAAACACCCGATGAACTTCGCCTGTTGCCAAAAGAAAGCCTGCCGAAGCTGTGTGACGAACTTCGTCAATACCTGCTGAACAGCGTTAGCCGTTCAAGCGGCCATTTTGCCTCAGGATTAGGTACCGTTGAGCTCACCGTTGCCCTGCATTACGTCTACAATACTCCCTTTGATCATCTGGTATGGGACGTGGGGCATCAGGCTTATCCGCATAAGATTCTGACCGGACGCCGCGATCGTATTTCAACCATTCGCCAAAAAGGCGGTCTGCACCCTTTCCCATGGCGGGATGAAAGTGAATACGACGTACTCAGCGTTGGTCACTCATCGACCTCCATCAGCGCTGGTCTAGGGCTTGCTGTTGCCGCTGAGCGTGAAGGAAAAGGTCGACGCACCGTATGTGTCATTGGCGACGGTGCGATCACGGCAGGTATGGCGTTCGAAGCGATGAATCACGCAGGCGATATTCGTTCCGATCTGTTAGTCGTACTCAACGACAACGAGATGTCGATTTCAGAAAATGTCGGTGCACTAAATAACCATCTGGCTCAATTGCTCTCTGGAAAACTCTACGCCAGCCTGCGAGAAGGTGGAAAAAAAGTCTTATCCGGTCTGCCTCCCATCAAAGAACTGGTGAAACGCACCGAAGAACACCTGAAAGGCATGGTCGTACCCGGTACGCTATTCGAGGAACTGGGGTTTAATTATATTGGCCCAGTGGATGGTCATGATGTACAAGCGCTGGCCCATACGCTGAAGAATATGCGTAGTCTGAAAGGCCCGCAATTACTGCATATCATGACGAAGAAGGGCAAAGGCTACGCGCCTGCTGAACAGGATCCTATCAGTTGGCATGCCGTACCAAAATTCGATCCCGCCAGCGGAACATTGCCGAAAAGTAAAGATGGCGCATTGCCCGGCTACCCGAAAATTTTCGGTCAGTGGCTACTGGAAACCGCAGCAAAAGACAGTAAATTGATGGCCATTACCCCCGCGATGCGTGAGGGAGCGGGTATGGTGCAATTCTCCAAAGACTACCCGCAACAGTATTTTGATGTTGCTATCGCTGAACAACACGCGGTGACGTTTGCCGCTGGCCTTGCTATCGGGGGCTATAACCCGGTTGTCGCAATATATTCCACCTTCTTACAACGTGCTTACGATCAGCTTATTCACGATGTCGCGATTCAGAACTTACCAGTCCTGTTTGCCATCGATCGCAGTGGCATCGTCGGTGCAGATGGGCAAACCCATCAGGGTGCATTCGATCTCTCGTTCTTACGCTGCATCCCAAATATGGTCATCATGACACCAAGCGATGAAAACGAGTGCCGTCAGATGCTTCATACCGGCTACCACTACAAAAAAGGTCCGACAGCGGTACGCTATCCTCGAGGAAACGGTACGGGCGCGACACTTACGCCGCTGACTGAACTGCCCATCGGTAAAGGTATCACCCGCCGACAGGGGGAAAATATCGCTATCCTTAACTTTGGCGTGCTACTGCCTGAAGCACAACAAGCGGCGGATAATCTCAATGCTACTCTCGTGGATATGCGCTTCGTCAAACCACTGGATGAAGAGCTGATTTTGGAACTGTCTGCCACGCACCATTCGTTTGTCACATTGGAGGAAAACGCCATCATGGGCGGTGCAGGCAGTGGCGTGAACGAATTTCTGATGGCGAAACGTCTTGCTATTCCAGTGCTTAACCTCGGTCTACCCGATCAGTTCATTTCTCAGGGAAGTCAGGAAGAAGTGCGGGCCGATCTTGGCTTAGATGCAGAAGGCATTGAGCACAGCATCACCCAATGGCTGGAATAGAGAAGAAACAACAACCGGGGCTTATGCCCCGGTGATCCAATAAACGCAGAATAACAAACAGGTCAGAACAGCGGCCAGTGGTGTCCAACCCAATAAATAATGCCTGCGGAAACAATCCCTGCGACGATGTCATCAATCATGATCCCCATACCACCGTGTACATTGCGATCAAACCAGCGGATAGGCCAGGGTTTCCAGATATCAAAGCAGCGAAATACCACAAACCCCGCAGCAACCCATTGCCACTCATTCACAGGTATCGCCATCAGCGTTATCCACATGCCGACAAATTCATCCCAGACAATACTGCCATGGTCATGAACGCCCATATCCTTAGCCGTCTGATGACACAAATAGACGCCGATACAGATACTCAACATAACCAGTAACGAATAAAGATCTGGCGGCAGAAAAGACAAGGGATACCACAACGGTATCGCCGCAAGCGAACCAACGGTACCTGGCATCCAGGGTGACAAACCACTACCGAATCCGGTCGCCAGCAAATGCCACGGATTACTCAGACGTATCCGGCTTTTGGCTATATCAGCCCCTTTAGTCTTGCCCGCTAAAATGGTCATAGCCCTTCCAGTTCAATTCAGATTCCTTCTCATTCAGAAAGAATCGTAATCCTTCGGAAGCAGGTCCGATCTGCCCGATGCACGTGTAATCAGCCCCTAAATGACCGAGGGCAATATCCAATGCGCCGCGATTTATCTCTGGTACGGTAAAGCATAATTCATAATCTTCACCACCGGTTAGCGCCCAACGCAACGCCTGCTCTTCATCGATTTGCTTCTCATTCACACAGTCACGTAACCATGTTGAATGAGGGATCGCATCCAGATTAATGCGAGCACCACATTCGCTGGCTTGCAAAATATGCTGGATATCCGAGATCAATCCATCAGAAATATCAATCGCAGAACTCGCCAGATCGCGTAGTGCCTGACCTTGCAGTATCCGTGGTTGTGGTCGCAGATGCCGTTGCAACAATGCCTGTCGCGTTTCGCCATGAGCGAGTTTCAGTCGATCTTGTAAAATCGCCAACCCTGCCGCACTGTCCCCCAACGATCCGGTAACATAAATCCAGTCACCAATCCGGGCACCTCGTCGTGTCAATGCCCGACCAGCAGGCACCAGACCGTGGATAGTCAGTGTCAGGCTTAATGGGCCACGAGTCGTATCCCCGCCGATAAGTTGCATACCGTAGTAATCGAGTAGCTCAAACAAACTATCGCTATAGGCCGCTAGCCAGTCACTTTTATTTTCGGGCAGAGTAATCGCCAAAGACAGCCAGGCAGGATCCGCGCCCATCGCGGCTAAATCGCTAAGGTTTACCGCCAACGATTTGTAACCCAAATCGGCAGGATGAATCTCGGGGAGAAAATGGATTCCAGACACCAGCGTATCGGTACTGACTGCCAGCCATTGCTTTTCCGCCACTGTCAGTAACGCACAATCGTCACCGATGCCCAATTCTACATCACGACGTGAACTTCCGACCCGATTGAAATAGCGGGCAATAAGGTCAAACTCACCTTCAACCATAACCTTTCCAGCCAGCATTTATCCAGACGAATTCAGGGCCGACATGTCGGCCCTGAATCATTTATTTTTTGTTTCTTCTCACTGTTGGTGCCGCTTTATCAAGAACGCCATTCACAAACTTATGGCTGTCCTCAGCACCAAAAATCTTAGCCAGTTCAATGGCCTCGTTAATCGCCACCTTATAAGGAACATCTTCACGTTTGCTGAGTTCAAACATCGCCAAACGCAAAATAGCTCTTTCCACCTGCCCCAATTCATCAAGCTGGCGTGACAGGAAAGGCACCATCAATTGATCAAGCTTCTCAGCCTGAGTTGCGACGCCTGCCAAAAGCTCACGAAAATAGGTGATGTCAACATCTTTGACATCCTGCTCGCTCAGGAATTGGTGTTCAATATCGGCAATATCGTTCTGAGATAACTGCCAGGAATAAAGCGCTTGAATCGCACATTCACGGGCGCGGCGACGAGCAGCAGGTTTCACGGAATTCCCCTTACTTAATAGCTTTCAATACATTAATCATTTCTAACGCGGTCAAAGCAGCTTCCGCACCTTTGTTACCCGCTTTCGTGCCAGCACGCTCAATAGCCTGCTCAATGCTTTCCGTCGTCAGCACCCCAAACGCAACGGGGACTTCACTATTCATCGCAACATGAGACAAACCAGAGCTACATTCACCGGCAACAAATTCAAAATGCGCAGTCCCACCACGGATAACCGTTCCTAGCGCAACAACCGCATCGTAGCCTTTAGTACTCTTGGTCAATGCGCGAACGGCTAACGGCAGTTCATAAGCACCAGGCACCCACACGACGGTAATATTCTCATCTTTGACCTGACCGATACGTTTTAACGCATCGATCGCGCCTTCTAACAGGCTGTCATTAATGAAATGATTAAAACGAGCAATCGCAATTGCCACGCGAGCGTCAGGAGTAGCGACAACACCTTCAATAACGTTCATAGCTTTCCTTTATCTGGTCTTTATACCCCGCAGGGGGGCGGATTCTATCATATTCTTCCGGTTACGTATCCGGTTTTGTCTGGCGTACCATTCAGGCCGTTAGTGTTTCGGCTTCAACCGCAGACGCAGGTCAGGCCCAACCTGGCGCACATCTATTATCGCAAACTCGGGGGCTAGCGACAGTTCATTCAGCCCCGGCAGGACACACAATGCGCGTGCTTGTTCTCCCAAGAGTTTCGGTGCAAGGTACACAATCAGCTCATCGACTACTCCTGCCCTCAATAATGCGCCAGCCAGGCTTGCTCCGGCCTCAACCCAAACGGTATTAATTTGCCGTTTACCCAACATCATCATCAACGCAACCAGATCCACCCCACCATGATGCGATGGCAATCTCAATTGCTCTACCCCATCGGGCCAAATTTGATCGTCTGGTTGAACACGGGCAAGCCAGGTCTGACCGGGTTGTGAGATAAGGCGATGTTGTGGCGTCACCCGTTGTTGGCTATCAACAATCACACGAACGGGCTGGCGGACCGTCTCTTCCGGGTAAGCCCGTTGGGTATCCGAATCCAGTTCCGACCATCGCACAGTGAGTGACGGATCGTCTGCTAATACGGTCGCACTGCTGCTCAGAATAGCGGAACTTTCTGCCCGAAAACGCTGCACGTCGCGTCTCGCCTGAACTGACGTGATCCATTGACTTTCACCCGAAGCCATCGCCGTTCTGCCATCCAGCGATGCCGCCATTTTCAGTCGCACATAGGGAAACCCTGTACGCATACGTTTCAAAAAGCCAAGGTTCACGTTCTCGGCTTCAGACATCATTAAACCATGGCTAACATCAATACCCGCCTGCTGAAGACGATACAAACCGCGCCCGGCGACTTCCGGGTTAGGATCCTGCATCGCGGCGACAACACGGGAAACGCCAGCGGCAATAAGCGCATCAGCACAAGGAGGCGTGCGGCCATGGTGACTACAAGGCTCCAGTGTCACATAAGCGATCGCACCTCGGGCTTTCTCTCCGGCCATACGAAGCGCGTGAACTTCTGCGTGAGGCTCCCCCGCGCGTAAGTGATAACCTTCGCCAACGATTTCACCTTCACGGACAATCACACAGCCAACGTTTGGATTAGGAGAAGTAGTAAAGCGCCCACGCCTCGCCAGCTCAAGCGCTCGAGCCATATACCGCTCATCATTAGACATCATCACTTCATTCTGTGGTGTCGTCATTCCCTGAACCTCTTATTGCTAGCGATAGATTTAATCCTGTAGACGGGCGATTTCCTCACCGAACTCACGAATATCCTCAAAACTGCGATAGACCGACGCAAATCGGATATAGGCAACCTTATCCAGTTTTTTCAGGGCATCCATGACCAGATTCCCCACCATCTTTGCCGGAACTTCTCGCTCGCCCGTCGCCCGCAAATGTGATTTGATGTGATTGATCGCCATCTCAACATCATCGGAACTCACAGGCCGTTTCTCCAGCGCTTTGAGCATACCGCTGCGTAACTTATCTTCATTGAAAGGTTCACGCACATCGTTACTTTTTACGATTCGTGGCATGACCAGTTCCGCAATTTCAAACGTGGTGAAACGTTCATTACACACCAGACACTGACGACGTCGGCGTACTTGTGAGCCTTCACCAACCAGGCGAGAATCAATGACTTTGGTATCAACAGCGGAACAAAATGGACAATGCATGATGTTTCCTGACCAGGAATCCTTAACGTGAAGACAGTTTACCCCGAATTAACAGACTAACCAAAACTCCTCTCACAATCACAGCTACACTGATTGTGACAAGAACCGAATATCGGAATGAATAAAACATCAAAGGAGAACAACAGAGATGAGAACCCGTTACCACCCGTTCGTTATTTTACTCGCGTTGCTCATTCTGTCTGGATGTGCACAACAACACGAAGCACCAAAGCTGCAAAATCAGTTAAATAAACTGAGCCAACAGTTGCAAACACTGACCGATCAAGCCACTGCGCTGGAACAGCAAAATACGCTGAACGCGCAGTCAACATCAGGCGTCTATCTCCTTCCCGCCGCGCAAAGTCATGCTGTTTTACAGAGCAACATTGGCAAACTTAGCGTGTCGCTCAGCCATATTGAAACTGAAGCCAATGGAACACGCGCATTGCTGCATATTCGTATCATCGACACCGCAAACAGACTTCCAGCATTCAGCGCACATCTGGATTGGGGGCAGCTCGATCCCGTTAGTGGTAAACCACTCACTAGCGACCAACAAACTCAGTCATTTATTATCACACCAACGCTTTTGCCAAAAACTGAAGCCGTTATTGAACTCCGCCTTAGCGGCCTATCACCGGAACAATTAGGATTTATTCGATTACATCAGTTGGAGAGCATTCAGACACCGCCTCCCGTTGCCGCGACGGAAGCGCCTTAATATGAGTCGATTGCGCTCTCCCCGGTAAAGGGGAGAGCAAAGGAGGGTTAATACTTAGAATCTAACGAGCTAGCCAGTTGATGATTAAGGAAGAATAGAAGGCTGATCCGCCCCTTCTTTCTCAACTTTCTGTACCAGCAAATGCTCACGCTTCATACCCAGTTTCAACGCTAATGCAGAAGCAACGTAGATAGAAGAAACCGTCCCAATTGACACCCCGATCAACATCGCCAGCGAGAAGCCTTCCAACATCGCGCCACCAAAAATATACAGCATCAAAACAACAACCAACGTGGTGGCCGACGTCATGATAGTACGACTCAGGGTCTGGGTCAGAGAGATATTCATGATTTCATAAGGCGTCCCACGACGGATCTTACGGAAATTTTCACGAATACGGTCCGATACCACAATACTATCGTTTAGCGAGTAACCAATAACTGACATCAGCGACGCGACAATGGTCAGATCAATCTCCATCTGGAACAGCGATAGAACACCTAACGTAATCACAACATCATGCGCCAACGCGATGACCGCCCCCAATGCCAAACGCCATTCGAAACGAAACGCAACGTAGATCAGGATACAGATCAACGCACTCAGCAACGCCATACCACCCGCCTGAGCCAAATCGCTCCCCACACTGGGGCCGACAAACTCAATGCGTTTCACCGTAGCATGCTGCTCCGTTCCTTCGTTAATCACGCTCAGAACTCGGCTACCCAATTCCTGGCCGGATGTACCTACGCTCGGCGGCATACGTACCATCACGTCACGGCTGCTACCGAAGTTCTGGATCAACGGATCGTGAAATCCGGCTTTTTCCAAAGAATCACGGATCAAATCCAGATCGGCAGGTTTTTCAAGATTGATCTCAATCACCGTACCACCGGTGAAATCCAATCCCCAGTTAAAACCACGAACTCCCATGACAATCAGCGAAAGAATCAATAACGAACCTGAAATCAGGAATGCGATATTATCCCAACGCATGAAGTCATAAACTCGGCGTCCGTAGTTTAGTTGTTCAACAGTATAATCCTGTGCCACAACGCACTCCTCAGATAGACAGCTTATTAATGCGTTTGCCGCCGTAAAGCAGGTTAACGATGGCACGAGTACCGACGATCGCCGTAAACATTGACGTCGCCACCCCAATAGCCGTGGTTATGGCAAAGCCTTTGATCGAACCAGTACCAACAGCATAAAGGATCACGGCAGTAATCAAGGTTGTCAGGTTAGCATCGATGATACTGGAGAATGCCCCCTTGTAGCCTTCATGAATCGCCTGTTGGACAGACCGTCCATTTTTCAGCTCTTCTTTGATACGCTCGTTTATCAGTACGTTCGCATCGACCGCAACCGCCAACGTCAATACGATACCGGCAATACCCGGCATGGTTAACGTCGCCCCTGGCAGCAGAGACATAACACCGACAATCATCACCAGGTTCGCCACCAGCGCCGTTGTCGCAATGACACCAAACTTGCGGTAGTAAACCACCATGAAGACGATAGAGGCGATCAACCCCCACAGACAGGCTTCCAACCCCTGAGTAATGTTCTGCATACCCAGCGTCGGCCCAATAGTACGTTCTTCCACAATCTGGATCGGCGCGATGAGTGCGCCTGCACGTAGCAACAGAGAGAGCTGGCGAGCTTCATTAGGGTTATCGATCCCCGTAATACGGAAGCTATTCCCCAAACGTGACTGAATAGTCGCAACGTTGATCACTTCTTCCTGTTTCACCAGGACCGCACGACCATTCGCGTCTTTCTTACCGCTATCCTTGTATTCCACGAATAACGTGGCCATCAGCTTGCCGATGCTGTCTTTGGTGAAGTTGGACATGGTGTTGCCACCCGCGCTGTCCAACGAAATATTCACCTGCGGCTGATTATATTCATCCGTACTCGACGTTGAATCCGTAATATGGTCGCCCGTCAGAATGACACGCTTGAATAGCACAACCGGCGCGCCATCACGCATATTTTTCACTTCGGAATCGCCGGGCACACGACCATTGGCCGCCGCAGTGGCATCCGCATCGCTATTCACCAGACGGAATTCCAGCGTCGCCGTCGCACCCAAAATTTCTTTTGCACGTGCGGTATCCTGAATCCCAGGTAATTCGACAACAATGCGGTCAGCACCTTGGCGCTGCACCAATGGTTCCGCGACACCCAGTTGGTTTACACGGTTACGCAGGATATTGATGTTCTGCTGAACGGCATACTCACGCGACTCACGCAGACGTTCATCTGTCATCACGGCCCGTAGCAGGTTGCTACCGCTGCCGCTGATCACCAAATCGCGGTGACGGGACGTTAAGTAGCTGATGCCCGAATCCCGCGCTTGACCATCACGAAAACGAATTTCGACACCATAATTGTCGGTTTTGCGTACGGCAGCATAAGGGATATTTTTCTCACGCAGATCGCTACGCAAAGAATCCATCGTCTGCTCTTGGAGTTTACCCAATGCCGTATCCATATCCACCTCCATCAGGAAGTGAACACCACCGCGCAGATCAAGCCCCAATTTCATAGGCTCAGCCCCCAGCACACGTAGCCAGGTTGGCGTAGCCGGTGCCAGATTAAGCGCGACGACGAATTTTTCGCCTAAATCATTAACCAGCGCTTCGCGTGCGCGAAGCTGTATATCCGGGTTAGAGAAGCGAGCCAGAATCGCACCATTTTCCAATGCAATCGACTTACTGGTGATATTTTGTTCTTTTAAGACATTTTGGACTTGGATCAGCGTCGTTTCGCTGGCGGCGGTTCCCCGCGCGCCAGTAACTTGTACCGCCGGATCCTCACCATATAGGTTAGGAAGCGCATAAAGCAGACCGATAATTAAAGCCACGATCAGCATCAGGTACTTCCACAAAGGATAACGGTTTAACACGGCAGTTCCCTTCGGGAAAATCAAAAATTACAGAGCCTTGATAGTGCCCTTCGGCAGTACCGCGGCGACGAAATCACGTTTGATAACCACTTCATTGGTTTCGTTCAACGCAATCGCGATATAGCCAGTCTCAGATACTTTGGTCACTCGGCCAACTAGCCCGCCGGTCGTTAATACTTCATCACCTTTGCTGATGGAATCCATCAACGCTTTGTGGTCCTTGGCGCGTTTTTGCTGAGGACGCAGGATCATGAAGTAAAAAATCAAACCAAAAACAGCCAGCATAATAACCAGAGTATACGGGCTTCCCTGAGCCGGAGCACCAGTTGCTGCTACAGCATCGGAGATAAAAAGACTCATTTAAGTTTCCTCTTTTTTGTCAAAAGATAAGTTAGCAAGACTACAAAAGTGAACAATATTAACACTGACATGAAAACTGGCCGTCAGTTAGTATGCGCAACGATACATATATACAAACACTACTGATGTACCACGTCTTTTTCAGCAAGCGGAGGAACAGGTTTCCCCATCCGCTGGTAAAAATCAGCCACAAAGTCTGCTAATTTACCTTCTTCAATGGCATGACGTAAACCCGCCATCAAACGCTGATAATACCGCAAATTATGAATGGTATTGAGTCGTGCACCGAGTATTTCGTTGCAACGGTCAAGATGATGCAAGTAAGCACGGCTATAATTGCGACACGTGTAACAATCACAGTGATCATCCAGTGGGCTGATATCATCCTTATGCTTTGCATTACGAATTTTCACCACACCGTCAGTCACAAATAAATGACCGTTACGCGCATTACGTGTTGGCATGACACAGTCAAACATGTCGATGCCGCGACGCACGCCTTCCACCAAGTCTTCTGGTTTACCGACGCCCATCAAATAACGCGGCTTGTCTTCCGGTATTTGCGGACAAACATGTTCCAGAATACGATGCATATCCTCTTTTGGCTCACCAACAGCCAAACCGCCCACAGCGTACCCATCAAACCCAATGTCTACCAGTCCTTTTACGGATACGTCACGTAAATCTTCGTAAACACTTCCCTGAATAATTCCGAACAGTGCGTTCTTATTATTCAGTTCATCAAAACGCTGACGACTACGCTTCGCCCAGCGTAATGACATTTCCATGGAGCGCTTCGCATAATCCCAATCCGCTGGATAAGGCGTACACTCATCAAAAATCATGACAATATCAGAACCGAGATCGTACTGGATCTCCATTGATTTTTCCGGGCTAAGGAAAATAGGATCGCCGTTGATCGGATTGCGGAAATGGACGCCTTCTTCCGTGATCTTACGGATATCCCCCAGGCTAAACACCTGAAAGCCACCAGAATCGGTAAGGATCGGGCCATGCCACTGCATGAAATCATGCAGATCGCCATGCAGCTTCATGATTTCCTGACCGGGACGCAGCCACAGGTGAAATGTATTGCCGAGCAAAATTTGAGCACCGGTCTCTTTGACTTCTTCCGGCGTCATACCTTTCACCGTGCCGTATGTGCCCACTGGCATAAACGCTGGCGTTTCCACTACGCCACGTTCAAAAATCAATCTGCCACGACGGGCACGACCATCTGTCTTTTGTAATTCGTACTTCACTTAACCTCCAGCACCAGAAAAACAGTCTGATGTTGCGATGAATAAAAAACCAACCGCCTGACAGAACCTGGTCTGCGACGGATAGGGTTAACGATAGCTACAGGCGAGCCCTATTGCTCAGCCAGATAGCGGAAATTATTCGACTTTCTCTTTTTCAGCCAAGGGATTATGCGTAATGAACATCGCGTCACCATAGCTGAAAAAACGATATTGCTCTTCGACCGCCTGCCGGTAGGCGGCCATCGTATGTTGGTATCCGGCAAAAGCAGACACCAACATAATTAAGGTGGATTCCGGCAAATGGAAATTCGTTACCAGCGCATCAATCACCTGATAATGATAACCAGGATAGATGAAGATACGGGTATCGCCGAAAAACGGTGCAATCAGCGCCGAAGCACTGGGCTGAGCGGCGCTTTCCAGTGAACGGACGGACGTGGTTCCTACGGCAATCACGCGGTTTCCTCGCGCCTTGCAGGCCAACACCGCGTCAACCACATCTTGTGGCACTTCAGCATACTCGGCATGCATGATGTGATCTTCAATGGTTTCAACACGCACAGGCTGGAACGTCCCCGCACCAACGTGCAGCGTAACGAATGCCATTTCCACGCCTTTTTCCCGTAACGCTGCCAGCATAGGTTCATCGAAATGCAACCCAGCCGTTGGCGCCGCCACCGCACCGGGGCGCTGACTATAAACGGTCTGATAAAGCTCCCGGTCCGCCGCATCATCGGGCCGATCAATATAAGGCGGCAACGGAATGTGTCCGATATCATTCAAAATGGTCAGCACATCACGAGCATCATCAAAATGCAGCTCAAATAGCGCATCGTGGCGAGCCACCATCGTCGCACTGACATTCTCATCATCACCCAGCAACAGTTCGGCACCAGGCTTGGGCGCTTTCGATGCACGGACATGTGCTAAAACACGATGTTCATCCAATACACGCTCAACCAACACCTCAAGCTTACCGCCACTGGCCTTGCGACCGAACAGTCGTGCCGGAATCACCCGCGTATTGTTAAAGACCAGTAAATCGCCAGCATCCAACTTATTCAACAGATCGGTAAAGATGCCGTGCGTCAGATTTCCTGTCGGCCCATCCAATGACAGCAAACGGCAACCGCTACGCTGAGCCTGTGGATAATGAGCGATGAGTGACTCGGGAAGTTCAAATGAAAAATCGGCAACGCGCATGGCAATTCACTTAGCTGTTTCATACATTAAAAATGGGCGGCCTAGTCTAGAGCCGCAAACGTCAGGCTGCAAGAAATAAGCACCTGAGCCACAGAATGCATTATACTCGTGCGATGAATTTTCTCGCACACCTCCATTTGGCCACGCTGGCTAACAGTTCGCTGTTAGGTAATTTGCTGGCGGATTTTGTTCGCGGCAATCCTCAGGATAGCTATGCTGACGATATTGTCGCGGGCATTCGCTTGCATCGTCGGGTTGATGTTCTGACGGATAGCCTGCCGGAAGTCAGGGCTGCTCGTCAGTATTTCAGTGATGATTACCGCCGTGTCTCCCCCATCACACTTGATGTGCTGTGGGATCATTTTCTGGCCCGACACTGGGAAAAGATTGAAACTGACGTTTCTCTGCCGGTTTTCATCGGTCAGGCAGAACAGCAAATTACCCCGTATCTGCCGCAGATGCCCGATCGTTTTCAGAATTTGAATCGGTATCTCTGGCCCGAGCGCTGGATGGAACGTTACGCGGAACTGCCATTTCTCGCCGATGTGTTGCACAAAATGTCGATCAGACGTCCTAAACTGGCAGCATTGTCTGGCTCTTTTCGCGATATTGAACAACACTATCACCAGTTTGAAACATTGTTCTGGCAGTTTTACCCGCAGATGATGACCCTGGCAAAAACACAGAAACTTTGATTTCTTAGCATGCGCAGTTGAGTGACAGGGAAGAGAGCATTGCGATTTGCCCTTTTTAAAAAAAGGGGTAATTTAAGGTATCAGGCCGAGGTAGTCTTTTCTTCAATAGACAAAAACTATCTCATTGATTGGTCTCTTTGGCTGTATTCAGCCTGACTGAATCCCTATACTGGTCTTCGTTTTCTACATCAATCCATCATTAACAACTATTTACAGGAGTAATTATGGTCCTGGTAACGCGTCAAGCCCCCGACTTTACCGCCGCAGCTGTTTTAGGTAGTGGCGAAATCGTTGAAAACTTCAACCTGAAAAAACACATCAACGGTAAACCAGCTGTGATCTTCTTCTGGCCGATGGATTTCACTTTCGTTTGTCCGTCAGAACTGATTGCCTTTGACCACCGTTATGCTGAATTCCAGAAACGTGGCGTTGAAGTGGTTGGTGTCTCTTTTGACTCTGAATTCGTTCACAACGCCTGGCGTAAAACCCCGGTAGACAAAGGCGGCATCGGCGAAGTGAAATATGCCATGGTCGCAGACGTTAAACGTGAAATCCAGAAAGCTTACGGTATCGAACACCCAGAAGCAGGCGTTGCCCTGCGTGGTTCTTTCCTGGTTGATAAAGACGGTATTGTTCGCCATCAGGTCGTTAACGATCTGCCGCTGGGCCGTAATATCGACGAAATGCTGCGTACCGTTGATGCGCTACAATTCCACGAAGAACACGGCGAAGTTTGCCCGGCGCAGTGGGAAAAAGGGAAATCAGGTATGGGCGCATCACCAGATGGCGTAGCAAAATATCTGTCTGAAAACGCAGACAAACTGTAATCCCCCACACTATCCTTGGTGTAACGAAAAAGCCGATTGGTTAAACCAATCGGCTTTTCTATTTATATTTTAACCATTGACTGAGTGAGACAACCCCTTAACCTAAAGACAGAACGCACTTTGCACGGGAAAAACTGACTGAAATAAAGGAGAACACAACACATGCAACAAAACCTTGCGCGGTGGCTAGGAAACGAAGGAATACAACACGCAGGCATAATTGCACTATTGGTTGTTTTGGGGCTGATACTCCTGATTTCAGCCGTCATTCATCTGGTTCTTCATCAGGTGGTATTAAAACGGATCGTATTACGCTCATTACAGAATACGAACAATGCCGACACCCCTGGCTGGAAACAAGCATTAACACAGCATAATCTGTTTAATCGTTTAGCGTTTCTGCTTCAGGGGATCATTCTCAATATTCAGGTTGTCCTGTGGCTACCTGCCCAAAGTGAAACCAGACAAGCGCTGGCAACCTGCACTCAAGTCTGGATAATGGTTTTCGCTCTGTTGGTGCTCTTTTCGCTTCTCGACATTCTGCGTACCGTTTCTTCACGTTCAAAAGTGGCAACCCAACTTCCTCTACGGGGAATTTTCCAGAGCCTGAAGCTGGCAGCAACGATTATCGTAGGCATCATGGTGGTATCGCTGTTAATTGGTCAATCACCATTGATTCTGATCAGCGGCTTAGGTGCAATGGCTGCCGTATTAATGTTGGTGTTTAAAGATCCGATCATGGGGTTGGTCGCAGGTATTCAGCTATCAGCCAATGATATGCTGGTGCTGGGAGATTGGCTGGAGATGCCAAAATACGGCGCGGACGGCGCAGTCATTGATATCGGTCTCACCACCGTTAAGGTCAAAAACTGGGATAACACTATCACGACGATCCCAACCTACGCGTTAATATCCGATTCGTTCAAAAACTGGCGTTCAATGTCAGAGTCAGGCGGAAGGCGGATCAAACGTAGCGTCAATATCGATACCACCAGCGTACACTTCATGACAGAAGAAGAACGCAATCGTCTGTTACGAGGCAAGCTCCTTTCCCCTTATATTGAAACCAAGCTTAGCGAGCTAAAACAGCACAACACCCAGCCAGACATAGATTTATCTTCCCCACTGAATGGCCGTCGCCTGACGAATCTGGGCACATTTCGCGCCTACCTGCATGCTTATCTGCGAGCGCATCCCGGCATACATAAAGGCATGACGCTAATGGTCCGGCAACTCGCCCCCACGCCAGAAGGTTTACCGCTGGAAATTTATGCGTTCAGCAATACGACGGTTTGGGTGGAATATGAAAGTATACAGGCAGATATCTTTGATCATATCTTCGCCGTTATGCCTGAATTTGATCTGCGTGTGCATCAGACACCGACAGGGCATGACATGCAAGCGATGACTCGTCAGCTCACATCACAACCCAAACGCTCAGACAGCGAAGTCTAAAGCGTAAAAATCTGAAACGTGAAAACAAGGCGGGGATGACATTCTCACCATCATCCCCGCGCAAACGACCATATTTATCGCGCCTGATATTACAACGTCTGGCGCTTCTTCTTAATCACATAGCCAACCAGCAATAACAAAATCCAGATCACGCCAACATACAGTGAAATACGCGTATCTGGGAAATAGCCGATCAAACCAATAATAAAGACGAGGAAAACAATACCGAAAGCCGACGTAATCACACCACCGCGCAACGGAAACTCCAGAGCCTTGACTTCATCACGGTTCAACCCACGGCGAAACGCAATCTGGGAGAACAGGATCATTATCCAGACCCACACCGTTGCAAATGTCGCCAGCGATGCAATCACCAGGAAGACCTTGCCTGGCATGATGTAGTTCAGATATACCGCAACCAGCAATGCCAGCATCATCACGATGACGGTCACCCAGGGAATACCACGCTTAGAAACGCGGGTAAAGATTTGCGGTGCATGCCCCTGCTCCGCCATACCATGCAACATTCGGCCTACCCCGAACACATCGCTGTTAATCGCCGATAATGATGCCGTGATAACAACGAAATTCAGAATGCCCGCTGCGGCGGTGATCCCCATGTTTTGGAACGTCAGCACAAAAGGACTACCGCCGGTACCGACCTGATTCCATGGGTAAATCGACATAATGACAAACAGCGTACCGACATAGAAAACCAGAATACGCCACGGTACCGAGTTAATGGCCCGTGGAATGGATTTCTTCGGATCCTGCGCTTCCCCTGCCGTTATACCGATAATTTCCACGCCGCCGTAAGCGAACATCACCAGTTGCAGGGACAGAATCATGCCCATCACACCGTTACTGAAAAAGCCCCCGTTCGTCCAGAGATTATGGATCCCGGTCGGCTCACCACCGTTACCAATCCCCCAGATAATAATGCCAATACCGGCGACGATCATGATGATAATGGTGGCGACTTTAAAGAAAGAGAGCCAAAACTCCAGTTCTCCAAACGCTTTGACATTCATCAGGTTAATCGCGCCAATGATTAACACCACACTCAGCACCCAAACCCAATGCGGCACTGCCGGGAACCAAACGCCCATGTAAATGCCAAATGCCGTCACATCCGCGATAGCGACGATCAACATTTCGAAGCAGTAAGTCCAGCCGGTGATGTAACCAGCCAACGGGCCAAGATAATCTTGCGCATAACGAGAAAACGAACTGGACTGCGGGTTATTAACCGACATTTCTCCAAGCGCGCGCATGATGATATAAGCGACGACCCCACCAATCAGGTAGGCTAGCAATACGCTAGGGCCCGCCATCTGGATAGCGCTGGCGGAGCCATAAAAAAGCCCGGTACCAATTGCCGAACCCAACGCGATAAAACGGATATGCCGCGTACTTAACCCACGCTTGAGCTTAGTGGATTGTTGTTCCATAGATAAGCAACCCTGTCTACAAAAGAAAAACCACAGGCGCAAGCCTGTGGTACATAAATCAAAAACGAACCGTAATCAAAAACGAACCGTGTTATTGATGTACCGTAACTTCCTGACGGCCAGAGAGGCGGTCATATACCACTGTCACCAAAAACACCAACGCAGACGGTGGTAACCATGCCAAGCCCTGTTCACTTAAGGGCAGCGACAGGCTCCATTCTGGCAGCAGCGTATTGAAAGCGGAAGATTTTATACCATCAATGATGCCAAATAACAGGCTGATTAACATGACCGGTGCCACAATACGTGAGCTGCTATTCCAAAAACGCAGAGTAAAACTGAGCAAAACCAAAATGATACAGGGAGGATAGATCGCCGTCAGTACAGGAATAGAAAGTTGAATCAGATGGCTTAAGCCCAAATTAGAGACCAACATGGAAAAGCCACCCAGCACAAACACCAGCGTACGGTATGAGAAAGGTAAATACTGAGCAAAAAACTCCGCACAGGCGCAAGTCAGCCCAACGGCCGTAACCAGGCAAGCAATAAAGATGAGCAACGCCAGGAAACTGCTTCCCATATTACCAAACGTGTGTTGTACATAGGCATGCAGAATTTCTGCGCCATTTTGCGCCTCTGGCACCAATACGCCGCTACCGGAGCCCAATTGGAACAGGCTGAGGTACACCAATGTCAATCCCAGCCCCGCAATCAACCCTGCCCAAATGGTATAACGTGTTAATAATGCAGGGCTATTCACACCGCGAGAACGCGCCGCATTAACAATAACGATCCCGAAGACCATGGCTCCCAGCGTATCCATCGTCAAGTAACCATTGACGAAACCACTGGAAAAAGGAATATGCTCATAGGACTCAATTGCCGGAATAGGAAGACCGACCGGCAGCATAACAGCAGCAATCCCCAGCACAGCCAGAGCAGCAATTTTCAGCGGAGCAAGGACATGCCCCACGGTATCCAGCAGTTTACCGGGATACAGCGAGATAAGAATGACGATAGCGAAATAGAACAGACTGTAAATCAATAACGGTGAAGCGCCGTTACCAACCAGCGGTGCAAGACCAATCTCAAATGACACGGTAGCGGTGCGAGGGGTAGCAAATAGCGGCCCGACCGCCAGATAACACACGGTCGCCAGCAGAACACCCGCCTTCTTGCCGATCGGCGAACTGAGCGCATCAACACCACCTCCGACACGCGCCAGAGCTATCACCGTTAATACCGGTAATCCGACCGCGGTGATCAGAAACCCGATAGCAGCAATCCAGACATGTTCTCCGGATTGTAGCCCAACCATCGGTGGGAAAATAATATTCCCCGCGCCGACAAACAAAGCAAAGGTCATAAATCCCAATGCCACGATATCTTTGGACGTTAAACGATGACTCATAGTGATGTTGTGTTGCCTGTATTAATCGATAAAAAGGAATACCAGTGCTGATGGCCGCGGCCCTTCCACATCCATCAGGGTAGTGAGTCGCACGGTCTGTGTGCAGATTTAGGCGTTCATTGCGCTTTGGCTTATAGCCGTATTGTGGGCTAAGTAAAACGTTTATAGCGAAAAAAGGCAATACTCAATCAACAAACCAGAACCTTAGACCAATTTAAAAACAAAAAACAGCATATAATTTCATTATTTCTTATTTGCCTAACACATGATTTGTGCATGAACACGCGCAGTGACGCAATAAAACTGGCATAAACAAAACAATAATGCATGATTAGATCATAAATAAAACTTATTGAACAAAAAAAAGCCATCTTTATGGCTAACCAAAGCAAAATATTTGCGTCGCAGGGGAGTATTTCGTGTAAAAAATAACCCCGGAACGGGGACATTCCGTTCCGGGGTTAGCAGAAATGGGTGCGCTATTCGACGGGTTAGCCGTGAATGACGATCACCATACGCGGTTGGCAATATTAACGACCAGCTTCAGTTTGTCCCACTGCTGCGCTTCCGTCAGAGCGTTCCCTTCTTCAGTTGAAGCAAACCCACACTGAGGACTGAGGCAAATCTGCTTGATATCAACAAATTTTGCGGCTTCAGCAATACGCGCTTCGACAGCTTCGATGCTTTCCAACTCACCCGTTTTACTGGTAATAAGCCCCAGCACAACCTGCTGATGCCCTGGCTTGATGAAACGCAGCGGTTCAAAACCACCCGCACGTTCCGTATCGTATTCCAGGAAGAAAGCATCGACATTCACTTCGCCAAACAGTATTTCTGCCACGGGTTCATAACCGCCTTCAGAAATCCAGGTAGAGCGGAAATTCCCGCGACACACGTGCAATCCAATCACTAGATCGCTGGGTTTGTCGGCCAGTGCTTTATTCAATACATCGGCATACGTACGGGCAAGCTGCTCCGGATCTTCCCCACGCTCACGGATCTGACGTTTTTGATCGTCGGAACACAAATAGGCCCAAACGGTATCGTCCAATTGCAGATAGCGGCAGCCAGCCTCATAGAACGCATGAATAGCATCGCGCCAAGTTTGAGACAGATCGTCGAAATAAGCGGCCAGATCGGGGTAAACCTGACTATCAATGGCTTTACGCCCACCGCGGAAATGCATCACGCTCGGGCTAGGGATCGTCATTTTAGCTACGGCATCACCGGCAATACTGTTCAGATAACGGAAATGATCCAGCATAGGATGTTGGCGATTAAAACTGACTTTATCAGTCACGCGGATCCCATGAGATTTGGTCTGAATACCGTTGAACTGAATGCCGTGTTCAGCTTCATAACGTTCCACACCATTTAATTCGGCAAAAAAATCAAAATGCCACCAGGCGCGGCGAAGTTCACCATCTGTGACCACCTGAAGACCGGCGTTACGCTGCTGTTCGACAACACGTAAGATCTCCCGATCTTCAACGGTACGCAGTTGTGACGCATCAATTTCACCCGCTTGATATTGGATACGTGCCTGTTTGATCGCTTCCGGGCGCAATAAACTACCGACGACATCGGCACGGAAAGGGGGAAGTGTTTTAGCCATATTACGTCACGCTCCTGACAATCCATCCATACACGATCGACGATAACAGATAGATAGTTTTATTATGAAATATTCACATAAGTAAATAATTACGCCAGAGACATTATAGCCATCTGGACGTCCAAGATTTGAAATGAATCCTGTCATGTCAGAAGCAATGGGGCAATAGAATATTTTTCACGTAACATGAAATAGATTCATGTTTAGGTTATCCACCCTTTATCGTGCTGTACTATCCGATCGTTGCGCCTCATCCAAGCCAAGCTGTAATCGCGTTAGCTGGCGAATATTTTCAGGAAGCGGCAAATAACCATCCTGACTCACCAATGATTGACCTGTTTTAGACAAAACACGATCAAGAAACGCGGCGGTCAGCGCTTCCAACGGCTGATCCGGAACCTTATTGATGTAAAGATAAAGATAACGCGTATAGGGATAACGCCCGCTGCGAATATTTTCGGTGGAAGGGAAAACATAGTCCGTCCCTTGTGCTGCTAACGGCACCATCCTTACGCCACTGGTGCGAAAACCGACGCTGGCGTACCCAATGGCATCCGTCGATGCAGCAACAGCTTGTACGACCGATGCCGACCCGGGAAGCTCATTCACCTGAGGAAGAAAATCACCGCTGCACAATGCACGTTGTTTAAAAAAACCGTATGTCCCTGACGCCGAATTCCGCCCGTAACGCAGTATGGTTCGAGTCTCCCAATCACCGTGCAATCCCAAATCCCGCCAACTTTTTATCGGCCGTTGGCTACCACAGCGCTGGGTCATCGAAAAAATTGCATCCAACTGCGATAAATTCAATCCGGGCAACGGATTATCCTGATTCACCAACACAACTAATGCATCCATCGCGACCGGAACCGCCAATGGCGGATAGCCATAGTGCTGAACAAAAGCATCAATTTCACTGGCTTTCATCGCCCGACTCATGGGACCCAATTGAGCCGCACCGGATGCCAGTGACGTTGGGGCAGAAGAAGAACCGGCGGCCTGAATCTGCAAGTTCACGCCGGGATAATGTTGACTAAAATCAGCGGCCCAGAAAGACATCAAATTCGCCAATGTATCTGAGCCTGCGCTGGAAAGGTTCCCGGCCAGCATTTGACGCGGCTGAGCAATGCTGAAAAAGCTCATCAGCAATAGCATCAGGGCAACGGGATAATTAAGCCATCTCATGAAACCACACTATTCAGGCATAAAAAAGCGGATGAAATACCTGTCGGAACACAACGACACGCGGTAAATCCTGCGGTTTCAGCGAGTGAACGTTTAGCATAAAAAATCATGAATAGCACTTTCCGTCAGACGGGAGGTTTCGCCGTATTTTCAGCTAAAGAAACGGGAACAATCAACCGATTCGGCAAAGTAAACACGAAACGGGACCCTAATCCCTCTTCACTCATGATTTCCAACCTGGAATCATGATGGCTAAGCGCATGCTTCACTATCGCCAGCCCCAACCCACTTCCCCCGGTTTGTCGCGAACGTGCCTTATCCACACGGTAGAAGCGTTCAGTCAAACGCGGCAGGTGCTCCGACGCAATGCCAGGCCCGTTATCGCTGACCTGGAACTGTGCACCCTGTGGCGTTTTCTGCCAGCAGACCTCAATGCGCGTCCCGGCTGGCGTATGGTTGATCGCGTTATATACCAGGTTTGACACCGCGCTACGCAACTGCTCTTCATTCCCGAACACCTGAAGATGCTCATTCACCCGAAAGACGATCTCATGGCGATCCTGGCTCAGGGTTTGCGCTTCACGCTGCAATACGCGCAACATTAACGGTATATCAACTTTCTCATTCAGGTCGATCGTCGCAGCCGCTTCAATCCGTGAAAGCGTCAGCAGTTGCTTCACCAAGCCATCCATACGACGCGTCTGCTCCTGCATCGTATTCAGTGCTTTGCTGCGTAACGAGCTATCCAGTGACTCATCCTGCATCATCTCCAGATAACCTTGTAATACCGTCAGCGGTGTACGCAACTCATGGCTGACATTGGCGAAAAAATTACGCCTTGCGCCTTCAAGTTGATGCATTTGGGTGATATCACGCACAACCATCAACAATTGACCTTCAGAGTAAGGCATCACGCGAAATTCGACATGATGGCCATTGTTCAATTGCTGCGTTAAAGGCTTGCTGAAATCCTGCTCTTTTAAATAATGAGTAAATTCGGGGTAACGCAGCAGGTTGAGGATATTCTGACCATTATCTTCCGGCCAACGAAAATTCAGTAAGTGCTGTGCCAGATGATTACACCAAAAGATCGTGCCCTCTTCAGTAGTGATGACAACCGCATCCGGCAGCGATTCTGCGCCACTACGAAACCGTTTGATCAAGAGCGCCAATTCGCGTCGACGTCGACGATTACGCAACTGCATCTGGTATAAACCGTAAAACAAAGGTTCCCAACTCCACCGGCCAGGTGGCGGCGTCATACTCCGGTCAACCCAAAGCCAATAGGAGAGCTTGAGCTGATTGTAAAAATTCCAGCCCAACACGGCCAAAACAGCCGTTAATAAAAACCAGGATAAATAACCGAAAATCAGCCCCAGTAAAAAAGCGGGCAGGCAAAAAAAAACCAGCTCCAATGCCAGCCTTTTCCATGATAGACGTTCTAGCACGTTAATGTTTCTCCGTTACGGCTACCTTTAGTAACGCGTTGAAAAACGGTATCCCGTTCCCCGAACGGTCTGTACCATTTTCTCATGACCACTAGTCTCTAGCGCTTTGCGCAACCGACGGATATGAACATCAACGGTACGATCTTCTACATAAACGTTAGTGCCCCAAACGTGATTCAGCAACTGTTCCCGGCTATAAACCCGCTCCGGATGTGTCATAAAGAAGTGCAACAACTTAAACTCGGTTGGCCCCATATCCAATGCGTGATCTTCCGTCGTTACGCGATGAGAAGTAGGATCAAGGCTCAACCCTCTCATTTCAATCACTTCCTCCACCGCCATCGGCGAAATACGGCGCATCACGGCTTTGATCCGAGCCACTAGCTCTTTAGGAGAAAAAGGCTTGGTAATGTAATCATCGGCCCCAACTTCAAGCCCTCGCACCCGGTCTTCCTCTTCACCGCGCGCGGTCAGCATCATCACGGGAATATCACGAGTCAGCGCTTCGCGCTTCATATGCTTGATAAATTGCAATCCGGAACCACCGGGCAACATCCAGTCCAGTAATACCAATTCAGGAAAAGGCTCTGAGAGCAACCTGATCGCACAGTCATAATCTTCAGCTTCAACTGGCTGATAGCCGTTCTGTTCCAAAACAAAGCAGACCATCTCACGAATCGGCGCTTCATCTTCTACGACCAAAATGCGTCTTGCCATGGTTAATCCTGTCGTTAGTCATCGTCGCTATTAGCATACGCCGAGCATTATGCGTCAGTTTTATGACACTTTTATGAAAAAATCGCCGGGAGCGATTTTCAGTGTTACGGAGTAACAACCCGCAGGACGAGCCCCATGGACGGAGCGATTTTCAATGTTACGGAGTAACAACCCGCAGGGCGAGCCCCACGGACGGGGCTATTTTCATCGTTACGGAGTAACAACAGGACTGAAATAGAATTCAAATTTCGAGCCGCTTTCCAAAAAAAAGTTTTCGCAACGACAGCCGTGACGATGACTGTTTATAATCGCCAATATGGCAATAGCAACCGTTCAGAGCGTTTCATGCGTATTATTCATACCGCCGACTGGCATTTAGGGCAGCATTTTTATACAAAAAGCCGTGCGGCCGAGCATCAGGCTTTCCTGAACTGGCTTATGACACAAGTCGAGCAGCATCAGGTGGATGCAGTAATAGTAGCAGGAGATATCTTTGATAACGGCACTCCCTCCAGCTATGCCAGAGAAATGTATTACCACTTTGTGGTTCAACTACAGCAAACAGACTGTCAGCTCGTTATTTTGGGGGGCAATCACGATTCGGTCGCGACCTTGAATGAATCGCGGGGTTTGTTAGCCTGTCTGAATACCCACGTGATCGCCAGTACAGACGGCGATCTCAATAAACAGCTTATTGTGCTCAAAAACCGTCAGCACCAACCCGGTGCCATACTCTGTGCGATTCCTTTTCTGCGCCCACGAGACCTGATGACCAGTCAGGCTGGGCAATCCGGCGAGGAAAAACAGCAAACATTACTTCACGCCATCGCCGATCATTACGAACAATGTTATCAACTGGCCTGCCAAAAACGTGACGAATTACAGTTATCACTTCCTATTATCGCCAGTGGTCACCTGACAACGGTGGGGGTCACCGCATCCGACGCTGTACGCGATATTTACATCGGTACGCTGGATGCCTTTCCAGCAAGCGCATTTCCACCCGCCGATTACATCGCTCTCGGTCACATTCACCGACCACAACGCGTGACGCAACGTGCCCATATTCGCTATAGCGGTTCTCCTATTCCGTTGAGCTTCGATGAATTAAGCAGCGAAAAATCCGTGTATCTGGTGTCATTCGATGAGCAAAACTCACCACAGGTTGAAACGCTGCCGGTGCCAGTCAGCCAACCGATGCAGTTGATCAAAGGCAGTCTGGACGACATTGAACAACAGCTCACCGCGTTCAGGCATTATCAGGGAGAAAAACCCGTCTGGCTGGATATCGAAATCACCACACAGTCTTACCTCAGCGATGTCCAGAAACACATTCAGGCGCTGACTGACGATTTACCCGTTGAAGTCCTGCTATTACGTCGCCATCGTGAGCAATATCAACAAGCTATCGCTCGGCAGGAAAAAGAAACATTAGAGGAACTGACTGTACATGACGTTTTCGAACGCCGTCTGGCAACGGCCACCGATTTGGAAATGTCCCGTCAACAACGGGTACGTTCGCTATTCGGGCAGGTCATTCACGAATTGGAACAGGACGAACAAGCCAGATGAAAATCCTCAGCCTACGCTTAAAAAATCTCAATGCGCTGAAAGGTGAATGGAAAATTGACTTCACTCAGGCCCCTTTCTCTCATAACGGACTATTCGCGATCACCGGTCCGACAGGCGCAGGGAAAACCACGCTACTGGATGCCATTTGTCTGGCGCTTTATCACGAAACGCCAAGGCTCAAGAATATTTCCGCCAGCCAAAATGAACTGATGACACGCGGTACGGCGGAATGTCTGGCAGAAGTTGAATTTGAAGTCAAAGGTATTGGCTACCGTGCATTCTGGAGTCAACGACGTGCCAGAAACGCAGCTGAAGGCAACCTGCAAACGCCAAAGGCCGAGTTAGCACTGATAGACAATGGCAAAATTCTGTGTGAGAAACTGACAGAGAAATTGGCAATGACGGCCGAAATCACCGGTTTGGATTTCGGCCGTTTTACCCGTTCCATGATGCTGTCACAGGGGCAATTTGCCGCATTCCTTAATGCTCACCCAAACGAGCGCGCAGAACTCCTGGAAGAGTTGACCGGCACCGATATCTACGGGCTGATTTCAGAGCGCGTCTTTGAAAAACATAAACAGGCCAGAATCGCGCTGGATACGCTACAGGCCAAAGCCTCAGGTATTGAACTTCTAAGTGAAGAACAGCGGCAACAATGGGAAACTGAACTTACCCAGCTATGCCAGCAAGAACTGACGATTAACGTGGAACGTGAGCAAGCACTGACTCACCAACGCTGGTTTGAGCAACTGACACAGCGTCAATCCGCACTTGTGACGGCAAAAACACAGCACATCGCAGCAGAAACCGCCATCAACAACGCCCAACCTGCATTCGAACGGCTGGCACAGAGCGAACCCGCAGAGAAACTACGCCCGCTGCAACAACAAAGAGATCGCGACCAAAAAGAGTCCATCACGCTTTCCCAACGCCTGTCCGGTTTGAACGAGCAGCAGCAAATTCAAGCCGCATCACTTACGGCGCTGCGTGAACAAGAAGAACGGGCTAATCAGGCGCTACGCCAGCATGCCGACTATCGCCAACAGCAAGAAAACCTAATCAATAATCAGGTGATACCGCTCGATCACCATATTCAAACGCTGCAACAACAGATAGAGAAGCAGAAAAAAGAAGATGAACTAACAGAAGAGCGTCAAAAATCAACGCGGCTAAAGCTGACTCAAACTATCGAGCAAAAACAAGCGACCCAGCAACAAATTGCACAGATCCTGCTTTACCAACAACAAAACACGCAACATCAACATTGGGGTGAACATCTCCCACTGTGGCGTACTCAATTCCAACGGCAGCAGCAGTGGCAAGATGAGATCTCAAACCTGCATCAAAAACAATCTCAATTTGCCACACAGGCAGAACAACTCCGTTCGCATGCTACCGCGTTGACCTCACGTCAGACGATGCTGCAAACCGAGACCGATAAGGCACAGTCGCTGTTCGCAGAACGCAATAACGTGTTGGAGGCGTTGGAGGCCGAACAACCTTTAGCGGCGTTACATCATCAACTGAGCCAGTCGATGACACACCATTCAGACCGTAACACACTCTCAACGTTGCTGGCGCTCTTTCACACCCTAAGCCTTCGTCAGCGTCAAACTGAGCAACAGCAAAAACAGTTACGGGAAGCGATCCAACAGCAGAACAGCGAGCAAAAGCAGCAAAAACAACGCTGGGAACAACAAAATGACCATCTAGTCGATTTGGAACAGCGATATCAGTTGGAAGTGCGCATTGTGAATCTGGAAGAGGAGCGGAATCGCTTACAACCAGAAGAGGCTTGCCCGTTATGCGGTTCGCTTCATCATCCCGCGATTGCTCGCTATCAAACGATCAAGCCATCGGAAACCGAAAGTCGGCTACGTCAACTGCGTCACGAAACCAGTCAGTTGGAAAGTGCCGTAGTGCAGCGTGATGAACGCCTGACGTTATTAAACCAACAGCTTCAGCAACAATTAGACGACGCTTCACGGCTTAATGATGAATATCAAACGCTGTTACAGCAGTGGCTGAATGTTGGTAAGCACTTACAAGTAGAGTTTACGCCAGAACAATCTATCGATGTGCAGAGTTGGCTGGATAACAGTGAAGCGGCCGAGCAACAGCTACGGCAGCAAATATCCATACGCGAGCAGACCCAAAGACAATGGCAAGAAAGTAAGGATTCACTGACTAACGCGACCATTGCACAACAAAACGTACGACAAGAACTCGTGCTCAATCATCAGCAACAGCAAACGCTAAAAAATGCGCAAACAGAGGTACAACAATCATTACAGCAAACGCAACAGCAACAATTACAGCACTTACAAGCATGGGTGAAAACGTTAGAAAACGTTAATCTCTCCCTGCCAGCTCAGGCAGACCAAGCGGCCTGGCTGACGCAGCGAGAGGAAGAATGGCAACGCTGGCGGAACAATGAACAGCAGTTGCAACAACATTCAAATCGCCTTATCACACTAGAAGCAGAAGAAAAGCATCTTAATGATTTATTTGAAGAAATAACAAAGCAACTCACGAATGCAACCCAGCAACAGGCCTTATTATCCAAAGAGCTAAAAACACATCAACAACAGCGACAACAGCTTTTTGGTCACCGACAAGTCGCAGAAGCCAATGAGCAGCTTCGTCAAATCAGTCAACAACATGAACAAACGACTCAACAAATACAACATCAGCGCCAGCAGGCAGAATCCTCACTGAGTCGATTAGCTGGAGAGTTGAGTAGCGTTCAGCAACAGCGGGAGCATGTTGCTCAAATGGCCAAAAACGCCGAATTGGCTTTTACTCAGGCATTAGAAAACAGCTGTTTTCCTGATGAAAAGGCCTTCATTCATGCACTGATTGATGAACAGGAACGCCATGAGTTGCAACAACAGAAAGAACAACTCTCTCAGACACGACAGCAGGCTGTCGCCCTGTACCAGCAAGCAGAACAGCAATTATCTGCCCACCACCAACAGCGGCCAGCGACGCTTGCCGAAGATATGACCCCGCAGTCAATTGAACAGGCACTATTCGAATTTCATGAAAAACTAAAAGTGAATCATCAACAACAGGGAGAGATCCGTCAGCGACTCAACGACGATCGCCGTCACCGTCAAAATCAACAGGCGTTACTCACTGAAATTGCGCAAAGCCAGCAGCAGCATGATGACTGGAGCTGCCTCAATGAATTGATTGGTTCCCAAAAAGGAGACAAATTCAGGCGTTTTGCACAGGGCCTAACGTTGGATCATTTAGTCTATTTAGCAAATCGACAACTGTCCCGATTACATGGTCGTTACCTGCTCCAGCGAAAAGCCAGCGAAGAACTGGAACTTCAGGTCGTGGATACCTGGCAGGCGGATGCTATCAGGGATACCCGCACCCTGTCTGGCGGCGAAAGCTTTTTGGTCAGCCTCTCATTGGCGCTGGCACTATCCGATCTGGTGAGCAACAAAACTAGTATCGACTCACTCTTTCTTGACGAGGGCTTTGGCACGCTGGACGCCGAAACCCTCGATACCGCATTGGATGCGTTAGATAATCTTAATGCATCAGGTAAAACCATTGGTGTTATCAGCCATGTGGACGCAATGAAAGAACGTATCCCGATACAAATCAACGTTGAGAAGGTTAACGGGTTGGGACTCAGCCGCTTAGCGTCTCAATTTGCCATGTAACCGACTGGGTACACATCATGGGTTAAGCGGCCAAAGCCAGGCGGCGCCACGCACGCCGCTGGAATCGCCATGTATTGCCTGACGCACTGGCGTGACACATTCACCGCCAAACGCCCACTTTTTCAGCAGCACGGGAACGGTTTGATACCAACGGGGGATATTGCTCATGCCGCCCCCTAAGACCACCACATCAGGGTCAAACAGATTAATGACGTGCGCCAGTGATTTCGCCAGACGATGCTCATAGCGCTGCAAAGCCTGCTCTGCCAATCTGTCGCCTTGTTCCGCTAACGCAACGATCGCTTCCCCTTGATAGGCATGACCGCTAAGCCGCTGATAATCCATCGAAAAACCAGTACCGGAAATAAACGTTTCAATGCAACCCGCTTTACCACAGTAACAGGGGACTTCTCGCTGATAGCGTAATTCATCATCATCCATCCACGGCAAAGGGTTATGCCCCCATTCACCGGCAATCCCATTGCCGCCAGCATGTACCTTGCCATCAATCGCGATCCCTGCTCCACAACCCGTTCCGATAATCACGGCAAAAACCGTTTTCTCACCCGCCGCCGCGCCGTCTGTTGCTTCTGATACCGCCAGACAGTTAGCATCATTAGCCACTCGGACCGGACGTCCCAGCAAGTTTGCCACATCACGATCCAACGGTTGACCGTTTAACCAGACAGAATTTGCATTTTTTACTTTGCCAGTAAACGGCGAGATCGTCCCAGGGATCCCCACACCCACCGAGCCTTCTCGCCCAGTGGCTTGTTCAGCACTTTTCACCAGCGACACAATGGTGTTGATTGTCGCCGCATAATCATTTTTCGGCGTAGCCACACGTTGACGGAAACACACCTGCCCCTCATCGTCCAACGCGATAACCTCCGTTTTTGTCCCACCTAAATCAATCCCAATTCGCACCCTTTCCCCCTTAACGTCCGATCCCAACCTGCACTGAATCATGTCATTTTATTCTACATTAGCTCGCCGAATTCGTTATCATGCGCGCTGCATCAATAAACCCGCGTGCAGACCTGCGCGCCCAGTCAGGGACAACACCATGCTGTGGTTTAAAAATTTAATGATTTATCGTTTAAGCCCGGATTCCGTTTTATCCAAAGACAACGCCTTATCTACGGATGAACTGGAGAAACAGCTAAACAGCTTTGCTTTTACGCCTTGCGGCAGTCAGGACATGATGAAAACCGGTTGGGTCTCACCCATGGGTTCTCACAGTGACGCATTAACGCACGTCGTTAATGGGCAGATTGTTATCTGCACCCGAAAAGAGGAGAAAATTCTGCCTTCTCCGGTCATCAAACAGACGCTACAGGCCAAAATTGAACGTCTGGAAGCAGAGCAGCATCGTAAACTGAAAAAAACTGAGAAAGACTCGCTGAAAGATGAAGTGCTGCACAGCCTGCTGCCACGCGCGTTCAGCCGATTCAGTCAGGTATGGCTGTGGATAGATACCGTCAACGGGCTGATTATGGTCGATGCGGCCAGCGCCAAAAAAGCAGAAGATACGCTGGCACTGTTGCGTAAAACGCTGGGTTCACTCCCTGTCGTCCCTTTAACGCTGGAAAACCCGATAGAACTAACGTTAACCGAATGGGTGCGTTCCGGCGAACCCGCCGCTGGCTTTGCGTTACAGGATGAGGCTGAACTAAAAGCCATTCTGGAAGAAGGTGGCGTTATTCGCTGTAAAAAACAGGATCTGGTCAGTGACGAAATCGCCGTACACATTGAAGCAGGTAAACTGGTCACCAAACTGGCGCTGGACTGGCAAGAACGTATTCAACTGGTTCTGTCAGACGATGGTTCACTGAAACGACTGAAGTTTTCAGATGAACTACGGGATCAGAATGATGACATCGATCGGGATGATTTCGCACAACGCTTTGATGCTGATTTTATTCTGATGACCAGCGAACTGGCAGCACTGATCGGTAATTTAATTGAAGCGCTTGGCGGTGAAGCCAAACGCTAACGTTCTCGTTTATCACACGACGGGCATAAACACGCCCCACCGACTCTCCGGTGGGGACGCTCTGTTCATTTGCAAAGAAAAGTTCAAACTACACTCGGAAGTGCCCTACAACAGCATTCAACTCTTCTGCCTGAGATTGTAAGGCGGCGGAAGCGGCAGCCGATTCCTGAACTAACGCGGCATTCTGCTGCACCATGGAATCCAGTTGTGCGACAGCTTTGTTAATCTCATTGATGCCACGCATTTGTTCGTCAGCGGCATGCGTGATCTCAGACATCACCGTCGTCACCGTCGAGACCCCACCCACGATTTCATTCATCGTATCGCTGGCCTGACGCACCTGTACAGAACCTGACGTCACGCTACCCACGGTCGATTCAATCAGCACTTTGATTTCTTTCGCCGCCTGCGCACTACGCTGGGCCAGACTGCGCACCTCAGAGGCCACAACCGCGAACCCGCGACCTTGTTCACCGGCACGAGCGGCTTCGACAGCAGCATTGAGTGCCAAAATGTTAGTCTGGAATGCGATGCCGTCAATCACGCCAATAATATCGCCAATTTTACCCGATGCCGCCACGATGTCCTCCATGGTCACAATCACATCGGATACCACCTTACCCCCATCGCACGCATCTTTCGCCAGCGTCAACGCCTTAGCATTCACCTGCTGTGCCGAGCCGGCAGATTGTGTCACTGCCGCAGAAATCTCTTCCAGCGAAGCCGCCGTCTGCTGAATACTGGATGCCGCAGATTCGGTTCGTGACGACAGATCGTTATTCCCCGCCGAGATCTCATCGGCAGCAACCTGCAACGACGCGCTAATATCACGGATCTGGATCATTACCAGGCTAAGTTTATCAATGAAAGTGTTAAACGACCGGGCTATCTGCGCCACCTCATCATGGCCTTCATCAGGCAAACGCTGTGTCAGATCGTTATTGCCATTACTGATGTCATCCATGGCATCACGAATCAAAAGCAAACGCTTCAGCGTCGCGTTGATGATAAAACCAATAACCAGCGCACCCAGCAGGGAGATAACCAGCAACGTACCCAAAGAAGAGAACAATAAAGCCCGCATCCCCTCCGTTGCTTCATGCTTATCCAACGCAACCAGCATAGACCAGTTCGTCCCACGGATCGGCTGAGCCAATATCAGTTTCGCCGCCCCGCTGACCATCACTTCCATCGGCGTCTTTGATGCCAGCAACTCGGACAGGCGGATATTAGGCGCAATTTCAATGATATTTTTCAGCGCTAATGCTTCATCAGGGTGCGCGATAATCAAACCGTTATTGTCAATCAGCACGCCAAAGCTGGAAGGTGTCGGATGAATGGATTTCACATTTTCGATCACGCTTTGCATCGTCACGTCGCTCCCCACCACACCTTTCACCGTGCCATCACTCAGAACCGGTGCAACAAAGGACACCACCAACTTTTTGGTTCCCGCGTCCACGTAAGGGGCCGTTATCAGCGCTTTTCCTTCATTCACCGCCTGCTGATACCACGGACGGATCGTCGGATCGTAATCGGCAGGGATACCATCTGGCGTAGAAAATTTCGCAGTTTTATCCGCATACCCCATGTAAACATTGGAAAACCCGCCGGAAGCGGCAATCTGCTTGAACAAAGGAATGGGATCGTCATGCAGTCGAGGATTATCATGCAACGCGGCAATTATCTGCGTTTTATAAAGTACCCAATCACCGATCGCCAGCCCATGACTGATTGTCACGGCGTTCAACGTATTTTTGATGGATTCTTCGTTAGAATTATTCGCAATGGTGTAGTTTAAAAACGTATTTATGGCTAAAGAGAGTACAACAATACAAGTACAAGCCGCCATAATACGGGATCGTGTTGTTTTAAGCATGGAGAGACTCTTAGCATAGAATAGTTATATAACTCATAACGGCACCATAAAATAAAACTTGATTCAGTTCACAATTAAACAGCCTTAATGACCAAGAAAAAAAGCCGCATAAATAGCGATATTCATCTACCTTTTATTTAAAAAAAAGCGGTTAACATTAACACCATAGAAAATCACCACGTAAAGGTGCAAAAAATATAAAACAAGCAGCATATAAAGCCATAATTAACCTATAAGAAAAGCATATATATCTGTCAGAAAATAAAAACGCCGCTATACATAATAATGAATAACGGCGCAGACAAATCGAATGTAAATATTACAAGTACTTACACAAATAAGACGACGGTTCGACAACCTTTAAATTGAATTCACTTTGTGCAGGAACAAAGAAGGAGTCACCCGGCATAAAAACCTGCCAATCTGGTGCCCCAGGCAATAATACTTTTAATGCGCCGGTAATGACCGTCATTTCTTCAGCGCTCCCGGTCCCAAACGTATACTCACCAATGTCCATCACGCCCACACTGGCACGGCCGATACTGCCGCTATCAAAACCAATAGATTTCACTTTCCCTGCAAAATACTCATTCACATTCAGCATAGCGCGGCACCTATAGTCGAAAAAACCAAGAAAATTCATCTTAAAAGGAGAACTGCGCCGCTGTCACTCTCTATTCCATGAAAGTGCGCCATCGGTAACACCAACTGATGATTATTTTACCAGTCGCGCTTTTTCCGGTTTATGCCACCGACAGGCGTAATGCACGCATGACTTCTGCCACAATGATCGTCGGCCCTTGTCCCGCATCAATAATATGGTGCGCCACACTGCGATAAAGCGTTTCACGCGCGGCCAGCACATCCGCCATTTCCTCGGCAATAGGCCGCCCCGTCAACGTCGGTCGTTGCTGGTCTTGGGGATTAACCTCAAGCCGCTGAGCCAGCAGGTCAGCACTCGCATGCAGATAAATAACCACGCCGCGATCGCGCATAAAACGTCGATTCGCCTCGGCAAGCACCATGCCGCCTCCCGTCGCAATCACGCTACGATTAGACGTGACCTGATGCAACGCCAGACTTTCCCGTTGCCGAAAACCGTGCCACCCCTCTTGAGCGACAACATCGGCAACCGTCATTTTACTGGTTTGTTCCATAAAAACGTCAGTATCGACAAAGTCGTATCCTAACGCACGTGATAGTTGCTCCCCGACCGTCGTTTTTCCACAGCCTCTGGCACCAACCATAAAGATGGGTTGTGTCATTTAATGACGTATCCTTATTTTCACCAAACCCGTTTCAGGCATCATCATATTACAGTTAGATCCGCGATACCCAATAGATTTCAAGTTGCCGGGTAATCGTTGACGTTTTAAACAAAACGTCACCAACACCGCTGCAAAGCGAAAGAGGACAAGTATACGCAGGTTGAAATTCTATCTGGCACAAAAAAGCCCTGTCATCAATAACAGGGCTTTACGTCGATCTCAAACCTTTTCTTCTTCAAGATACAATAATATCAGCGGCTTTTCTCATCCTGAAAACAGCATTAATAGGTATGGAAATACTCCTGAATCACCGCCGGATTCGTGGTTTTTGTCAACGCCAACATCAACAGAATACGTGATTTTGCAGGGTTCAGTGAATCAGATACCAGACCCGGTTGCCCAGCGTCCGGTGGAACGATACCACTACCAGTACGGCTGGAACGGACAACAATGACGCCCTTGCGTTCAGCGTTGCGAATACCGGCATCACTACGCTTAGAGACGCTACCTGCACCCATGCCAGCATAGACAATTCCTTTTACACCATGCGCAATAGCGGCATCGTACATATATTCAGGATCGTCCTGATAGCCATAAATGATGTCGACCGCCGGCAGTTTTTCCAACTGAGTGATATCAAATACGGAACGCGTGGTGTGAATCTTGTCCAGACGGTTCTGGTAATAGATTTTGTCACCAATAATCACGCCAAGGTACCCTTCTTCGGGCGCTTTGAACGTATCCAGCGTAGAGGCATTGGTTTTACTGATAAAACGCGCGGACCCGATACGATCGTTCAGTACCACCATGACACCGCGACCGCGTGCATTTTTATCCGCAGCCACTTTCACTGCGCCATAGAGGTTCATCGGACCATCTGCGCTAATTGACGTTGCAGGACGCATCGACGCGGCGAAGACAACGGGCTTATCACTTTTTACCGTCAGATTGAGGAAGTACGGTGATTCATCCAGCGTATCAGTACCGTGCGTAATCACGATGCCATCGACATCGTCACGCGCCAGCAGTTCATTGACCTTTTTACTTAGCTTCAGTAACACATCGCTGGTCATATTTTCACTGCCGATATTGGAAACCTGCTCGCCTTTAATATTCGCCAGCGTTTTCAACTCAGGCACTGCATTGATCAGCGTATCGACACCTAGCGCACCGGCTTTGTATCCTGTGGTTTGCGTATTCGCCGCAGCCGAACCGGCAATAGTGCCCCCCGTTGCCAGAATCATAATGTTAGGCAGTTTCTCCGCCGCACTGGATAACGCGGAAAAACAGACCAACACGACCACAAATAACGACTTAAACATCCGTTTCATACCTGTACCAACCTAATATGCGTGGACGTCATCATGAACCACAGAGGCGATTCAGAATAACGGTCCGTTAGTTGATGATTGATCCCTCTGCCAGCAGAGGGCTGGCATTGGTCAGCATGATGCCCCAGTGGTTTCTGGCTGTATAGCTTCCTCTATGAAATCAGCAATATAGAAATTAAAAAAATTTTGTGATCTCCCTCACCGACTGATCTGCGCAACCGCATCCTGACTGGCCTGTTCGCGAGCCTCACCGGTGAGTTCAGACAGTTGCCCCTGATGCATTTCGAGCAAACGGTCGGCATGTTCAAAGTAATGATCGTCATGGCTGATCGCGATAATGGTTTTACCCAAGGCCCGTAATTGCGGTAACAACTCAAGATAGAATACGCGACGAAATTGAGGGTCCTGATCGGCAGCCCACTCATCCAATAAGAGAATATCTCGCTGTTCGGCGACAGCCAGCAGAAGCGCAACACGCTTGCGCTGCCCCTGAGAAAGCTGCAAATTGGTCACATTGTGATTGTCAAACTCCAACTTATGACGCATGTTCAAGCGATCAAGCCAGGCGTCTACCAATGCTTCATCAGGTTCTCCTCCCTGCGGCCCAATCATTTGCCCAAAAAGATGGAAATCCGTGAAAACAGCGGAAAATAGCTTCTGGTAGTCGCTCAACGTCTTTGCCGTAACGGGAACACCATCCAACAGCAGCGAACCTGAAATTGGCGTATAGAGCCCGGTCAGCAGCATCGCCAGCGTCGATTTGCCGCTACCGTTACCGCCAATCAGAAAAACCAACTCCCCGCGCTGGACGGTGATATTGATGGGCCCCACTTCAAACGCTGTATTTTCATAGCGAAAAACAACATCACGTAATTGCAGTGTCTGCCAATTTGCCGGAGCGGTGGCTGAAGGGAATTCAGCCTGATACTCAGCCAGCTTGAGCGTTTTTAATTTATTAAACGCCACCTGCGCACTCAGCAATGTCGGCAGTGCGCCCACGGCCTGAAGCAATGGCGTTCGCAGGAATAACAGCGTGAGTGAATACGTTGCGGCCACATTGGTATCAGACCACCCCAGATTATTAGCCATAAAAAATACGGCACCAATCGCCCCCAGCATCATGATGTTGGACCAGTTCACCGCACTCAGATGAAAAGTATCAGCTTTAATCACATTTTGGCGATAATCCTGAGCATTAATCTGATAAACCTCATCATAGAGCTTCTGTGCCCGTTCACGGTTAAGCGCTAATTCCTTACGACCCTCAATCACCATCTGATAATCTTTTTGAAGTCGATCTTCCGCCTCACGAACGGTGCTTAGATGACGATATACGCGGGAAACTAAGACAAATCCCCCCCAGATGGTGACAGCGACCCAAATTGAAGTCACCGTCAACATTTTTGGAGACAGCCAGGCCAGATAAGCGGCGGAACCGATCGTTAAAATGATGCCCTGAACCAATTCAGGCAGGCGTACAAATGCGATCGTAATGTTGCGAATATCACTGGAAAGGCTGGCAAGCAATTGCGCATTCCCAATCTGCTCAATACGCGCAATATTGGTATCCAAAATTCGTTTAATGAACTGTCCGCGTAGGCGATAGACAAAATGGTGCCCCAGCGTCGTCAGAGCCAATTGAGAAGCCAGCGTCACCAGCATTAACAACGCTAACAGCCCCAAGAACTGGGGTAACACGGCCAAAGACTGACTTGCCGCTTCAATCAATTGCAGGTTGATAAAAGCAATTAACCCGATGCCCAGCGCCGCACTGATAAGGCTTAACGCGATAACAGCCAGGAAAGGCCAGCGATATTGTTGGAAAACGATGCGAAGCAGCTCCATAACTTTTTGTTCTCTGTAATAATAGAAATCGCACGCAGTGTAATATGGTCGGTATCGATATCAAGAACAATTCTCATATGCATTGCGTTAACGAAGATTCAGGGTTAACAAAAAGCGGTTCGCCATTGACTTAGCTAAACACGGATTGAGAGGGGGAAAGGGCGATGTTCAGCCATATGATTAGTGCGAAATCGATGGCGAGTACGAAACCGAGCGTTATTCACCAGAAAATGAAGCCCAACCGATAACAAGCAACTACTCGCGGCATGACGGGGAATGATCGTCTCCAGCCAATCCGAATAAAACAAACACAACCAATTGATATTAAAAATAAAATATCAAAATATCGATATTCAGTTCTGGAGGTTAAGCAGAAAATATAGTTAAATGGCGCTTTCCTTATTTCATCGGGCGATACAGAGAGAAAAATGACAGGTCTTCATAATCCTACGGAGCGGGTGTTACTTATCTTAGAATCTCTGGCGCGCGAGGAAAAAATGACCTTGTCCGGTTTGGCCCAAAAAACGGGAATACTGAAGGGAACGATTTTTCCAATCTTAAAATCGTTACACCATAGAAAATATGTTACTTATGACCCCACAGAATGCGTCTATTCTCTGGGTGTATCATGCATGGCCTTATCCAGCACCACGTTTGAAAAAGAATTTTGGCTTCAGGCTGTACGTGCAGAAATGAGAAATATCGTTTCAGAATGCAATGAAATTTGCCAAATGGGTATCCTTGAAGGTGCATCGGTATTGTATATCGATAAAATTCAGGGTGAACAGACGGTACAATTAAATTCAAAAATTGGAACCCGCTTGCCAGCCATTTATTCCGCCCTGGGAAAAGCGTTGCTCTATCGTCATCAGGATGCTCAGATCATGGCACTATATCCTGAAAAATTAGCGCCGCTTACTTCTCACAGTATTCAAAATTTTACTGAATTACGTAAACAGTTGGACGACGTCAATCGACTCGGTTTCGCGATGGATGACAGGGAAATTAACGAAGAAACCATTTGCTTCGCTGTACCTTTACAGCAGAAAGAAAATATCGTTGCCGCGGTAAGCGTCTCGCTTCCCTACTTCAGGGCAACAGAAGAAAAAAAGAGTAATGTTATCAATTCATTACTTCGTGCTAAAGAAAGAATTGAATTAACATTAGATAAACTACCTGACATTCATAATTAGCGATTCATTCGTTTCATACACTAAATTTATTGCTAAGTTAGTTTGCGTTTTTTTCAATTCCTCCATAAAAACCGGAGGAAGATCTTATTTATCCTTAACAACAAGATCATCTGCGAAAGTCGTGAACGCCGTGCCAACTGAAGTAAAGCCGTTCCCCATCGATTCCCCTTCACCAGATCGTTTTCGGTAAACAGTAATCGCCATCAGCATAACGCGATTACCCGCTTGGTCTATTACTGATAACGATTCTTATTTATACAACCACATGCGTATAAAAACGTCCCAACCGCTTGCACTATTCTCAACGCGCTATGTGATCACAAGCGCATTTCTCATATAAATATACACTAACCATAGGCTCAAAACAAAATAATCTATTGATAAAAAAAGAAAATATAGAAATTGAAATATTTGACTTGCCATTTCCGCCGAGTAAAATGCTTAACGTTCATAAATAAAAACATTGTTTGTATATACAAACGGAGGGCAAATGAAAAGCAGCTACATCACCCCTGTCGTCACCCTGTTTGACGAAAATGGCAATTTGGATGCAGATGAAAATCTTCGAGTCTACGATTTTATTAAGGATAAAGTGACGGGGTTTGTCGTAATGGGCAGCACCGGAGAATTCTTTTCACTTGATATGAAAACCTCAAAAGCGCTGATAAAACTTGCTTCTGACTTCAATCGTGGAGAAATGAAAGTGTATGCCGGAGCAAGCCGTATGGATATTAATGAATCCATAGAACTTGCAAATTATGCTTATGATTGTGGGCTAGACGGTGTCATGATCATCAGCCCCTACTATTTCCGTCTTACTGATGAAGCAATTTATTATTTTTACAGTAAAATAGCCTCACAGACTAATGCAAAAATATTTATCTACAACTTCCCTGATAGAACCGGCTATTCAGTTTCTCCCGAATTATGTCTCCGTCTGGCAAGAGAATATCCCAATATCGTCGGTATCAAAGATACAATCCCGGATACCAATCACACTACCGATATCATTAATACGGTTAAAATTGAAATTCCAGACTTTGAAGTCTATGCCGGATACGATAATAATTTCGCACATAATATTCTTTCTGGTGGAAACGGGTGTATTGGCGGTTTGTCCAATATCGTTCCCGAGTTTTTTAAATCATGGGTAAATGCCTTTACGCTTAATGATTTGGAAATGATTGCGAACCATCAAAATCAAGTTGATCAACTGATGGACATCTACAAAATTAATGATCCATTCATCGCAACCTTTAAAAAAGCATTAGAAATTAGAGGCATCATTCATTCAACTCGTTGCAAAGAACCTTTTGGAGAGCTAAATAACCTTCAAATACAAAAAATAAAATCCGTATTGTCGCACCATAACATAATGGTCGATTAATTGCTCGTTCAGCATTGATTAGCGACATTTAATCGCTTCAATGCTGAGACAACGACTTAATAAAAAGAATGAACATCATTAGGTAAATAAATCTCTTCAACCGTCAACCTTACTAAATACTAAAAAGAGAATAAAACCATGCCACTCATTATTGTTATTCTAGGGATAGCACTCCTATTAGTTTTGATTATGAAATTAAAACTAAACACATTTGTATCGTTAATCATTGTTTCATTTTTTGTCGCGCTAGCACTGGGAATGCCTCTTAGTAAAATAATTAAATCAATTGAGGCCGGTCTTGGCGGCACTCTAGGTCACATTGCTTTAATATTTGGTTTAGGTGCCATGCTTGGGAAGGTAATTTCCGATTCCGGTGGCGCACAAAAAATCGCGATAACGCTGATTGGGGTATTCGGAAAAGATAAAATTCAGTGGGCAGTCGTCATTGCAGCGTTTGTGGTAGGTATCGCTTTATTCTATGAAGTAGGTCTGGTTCTACTGATCCCTATCGTATTCACGATGGCACGGCAGATGAATATCTCTATTCTTTATTTAGGTGTTCCCATGTGCGCCGCACTGTCTACAGCACATGCTTTTTTACCGCCCCACCCTGGCCCAACGGTTATTGCAGGAGAATACGGCGCAGATATCGGTACCGTTCTGGTTTACGGTATACTCATCTCCATTCCGACCATTATCATCTTTGGGCCGATTTATAATAATTTTGCTAAACGCGTTGCACCTTCATTATATATGCGGACGGGTAATATTGAATCGCTTGGTGAACAGCGCCAATTTGAAGATCATGAAATGCCAGGATTTAAAATCAGCGTACTGACAGCAATGCTACCCGTGCTCATTATGTTTATGGCAACAATAATTTTAATGCTTCAGACAAGATTTTCCCTTTCAGACAGTGCATTCTTCAGGGTGATTAAACTATTAGGCGATGCTTCCGTCGCCATGGTAATTTCACTCCTGTTTGCATTATTCACGATGGGACTATACAGAAAAAAAACCATGACAGAATTGATGAAATCATGCTCTATATCAATTTCTAATATTGGCATGATGTTATTAATTATCGGTGGTGGGGGCGCGTTTAAACAAGTATTAATTGACGGTGGCGTAGGTCAATATATTTCCAGTCTATTTTCCGGCGTTGATGCCTCACCACTGATATTTGCATGGGGCGTCGCCGCCCTTTTGCGACTTTCCCTTGGCTCTTCAACCGTTGCCGCCATTTCAACTGCCGGGCTGGTTATTCCTATGCTTCAACAAAATCCGGATACCAATCTGGCCCTGGTTACATTAGCAACGGGTGCAGGCAGTCTATTTGCTTCTCATGTCAACGATGCCGGATTCTGGATGTTTAAAGAGTATTTTGGCTTAAGTATTAAAGAAAACTTTGGAATATGGACAACGTTATGTTGTGGGATATCAATCAGTGGATTAATTGGCGTACTGATTCTAAATACAATTATTTAACTTCATTATTAACGACACCTTAAATAACTCAAATTTCAGGACAAATACGTCGGGAACCCTATTTGTCAACACACAGATAACTTGAAGTATGACGGGTATAAAAATAATTTATGAGGAAATAACAATGAGTGACTTTCAACGCTGTAAACCAGAACGTAATGCCTAGGCTCAGATCGATGCTTTAAGAATGGGAATGCATTGGGATGAGGAAGATACCGATAAACCTCAAATATTGGTTGATGATGTTCAGGGCGACAGCCACCCCGGAAGTTATCATTTGGATACGTTAAGTAATGATGCGTGCAAAGGCATCATTGAATCCGGCGGCGTTGGCGCACAGTTCCATGCCACGGACATCTGCGATGGCTGGTCTGCTGGTACGGTTGGGATGAGGTATTGTTTACCCTCCAGAGAAATCATTGCCGATCTCGTCGAAATCCATGCGTCCGTACTACCGTGGGATGGAATGGTCTTATTATCCAGTTGTGATAAATCAGTTCCTGCGCATTTAAAAATCGCCGCACGCATGGATATTCCAACCATTTTAGTACCAGGCGGAACCATGCGGCCCGGCCCGGATTTAAGCACCGCAGGTAAAGCGGGCGTTGTCTCGGCAAGAATTAAAAAAGGGATCGATTCACCGGGAGAAGGACGCTCTTATAAACTGACTGGGTGTCCATCCTGTGGGGCCTGCCAATTTATGGGAACCGCCAGCACCATGCAGTGCATGGCTGAATCACTGGGACTCACATTGCCAGGTGCCGCGTTAATGCCAGCAACGATGAATGAAATTCGTCGTATGGCTCGCTCATGTGGCAAACAGATTATCAAGTTGGCCAAACTCAATATCACGCCATCGAAAATTCTGACAGAGTCCGCCTTTATCAATGCCATCAAAGTGCATGCGGCAATATCAGGTAGCACAAACGCCTTGATCCACCTCCCAGCTATCGCACATGAACTGGGCAAAACATTAGACCCAGAGTTATTTGACCGCATTGGTTCTCAGGTGAAACTGCTGGCAAATGTTTACCCTAGCGGAAGATATCCGGCTGAGCTCTTCTGGTTGGCTGGCGGGGTTCCTATGATCCAGTGGCTGCTTCGCGAACAGCTCGATCTTGATGTTCTCACCGTGAGCGGGCGAAGTCTTGGAGACAATCTGGAAACATTGCATTCGGAAGGATTTTTCAACCGGTGTCATGCGCATTTAAAAAGCTATAACGTCAATCCTGAACTCGTTATCAGAAAACCGGCAGATGTGCATGCATATGGCTCAATTGCTGTACTTAAAGGCAATATTGCTCCATTAGGGGCTGTCATTAAATATTCTGCCGTACCGGAAAAAATGAGAACACTCACAGGGCCAGCCGTCGTGTTCAATAGTGAACAGACGGCACTTAATGCCGTCACCGCAGGCGAAGTGGCACCAGGATCCATTATCGTTATTCGTTACGAAGGCCCGAAAGGTACGGGGATGCCTGAGATGCACGTCACTTCGGAAGCGATAATTGAGAACGAAGAATTAAATGGTTCCGTCGCCATTATTACAGACGGACGGTTCTCTGGCGCAACTCGTGGACCATGCGTCGGTCACATTTCGCCAGAAGCCGCTGACGGGGGGCCAATCGCGCTCATTCAAACCGGCGACACGATTATGATCGATATTCCCAACAGAAAACTTGATGTCACAGGCGTGCACAATATCCCCCACGCCGATGCGGCACAAATTGAAAGCGAATACGTACGACGTCGTCTGGAATGGAAATCTGAAGCTCAGGAGTTGAAAGGCGTACTTAAACGCTATGCCAGCCGCGCCGTTTCTGCAATGCAAGGGGCATATACGGAATAAACCAGATTAAGTACAACAACCTTATTTCTATTATGATGAGGCCATGCAAAAGCATGGCCTGTTATTTGCGCATCATCCCTGTTTCAATTCAGGAAACAACGTGCGTTTCAGCGCCAATTCGACACCGCGAATTTCTGCCAACCCTTTCAGACGACCGATAGCCGAATAACCTGGATTGGTTTTTTTCTTCAAATCATCCAACATCTGATGACCGTGATCAGGACGTACCGGAATAGGGCGTAAATCCCCCGCGTGCTGGCGACGCAACTCTTCAGTCAGAATCGCTTTGATCACCGCAACCATATCCACATCCCCTTGCAGATGCGCACCCTCATGGAAAGTTTTCGGATTTTGTTCCCGACAGGTCGCACGCAAGTGGGTGAAATGAATACGATCGCCAAACGTTTCAATCATCCGAACCAGATCATTATCTGCTCGCACGCCATACGATCCCGTACACATGGTAAAACCATTATTGATGCTATCTACTGTCTGCTTAAGCCAGTGCATATCATCAATGGTAGACACCACACGCGGCAGGCCAAGGATCGGACGCGGTGGATCGTCTGGGTGGATCGCCAATCGAATGCCGACTTCTTCGGCAACCGGAACGATTTGCTGTAGAAAATATCCCAAATGCTCACGCAATTTTGCATGATCAATACCATCATATTCCGCCAGACGCTCATGGAATTGTTCCAGCGTATAACCCTCTTCCGAACCTGGCAGACCGGCAATAATGTTCGCCGTCAGGCGGGCAATATCATCAGCGCTCATGGCGTTGAAATAGGCAGCCGCCTGCGTTTGCTCTTCTGCCGTATAATCCCGATCGGCACCAACGCGTTTCAGGATATGCAACTCAAAAGCAGCAAAGGCAATCTGATCGAAGCGCAACGCTTTGGAACCATCCGGCAGCACATACTCCAGATCGGTTCTCGTCCAGTCCAGCACAGGCATAAAGTTATAACAGACGGTATCAATACCACACTGAGCCAGATTACGTAGCGACTGCTGGTAATGGGCGATATGGGTCTTATAGTCGCCCGTCTGCGTCTTGATCTCTTCGTGTACCGGTACACTTTCCACAACTGACCACACCAGTCCCTTGGCTTTTAATTCCGCTTTTCGTTTTTCAATTTCTTCAATGGACCACACAACACCATTAGGAATATGGTGGAGCGCCGTCACCACTCCAGTCGCCCCAGCCTGCCGAATATCATCAAGTGACACCGGATCTTTTGGGCCGTACCAACGCCAGGTTTGTTCCATACCAAGTACCTTCTCACTCGCTTAGTCTTAAAAAGATAAACCAAGCCTACATCATCAGTTAATCGTGTCAAACGAAATGCAAAATTGGTTGATCAATTTCACAAAAACAATGAATTTTGGACAAACAAATTTTATTTTTTCCGTATAAGCCTTACATTAAATCCCATTATCTGTCCTGAACCAGACCTTATCTGTCTGTTTTTTGTCAAAAGCACACCTTTGGTCTGATAACTTAACCTTGACATTTCCAGATTGAACAACGCTTGTTCGAGCAGGGAAAGATACTCAGAGGATCCGTATGAAAACCGCTATTACCGAAAAGATGCCACTTTCCACTCTACGCAGCGCTGAAGCCCAGTCAAACGAGGCGCCTAATATTGCCAACCATGCATTACCAGCCACCATACCGCAGCCGCATTATGACCGGAAAGTGTTGAAAAGCCGCATCGTGCATATCGGTTTTGGTGCCTTCCATCGCGCACATCAGGCTCTGTTTACCGATCGCGTACTCAATCAACAAGGTGGCGACTGGGGCATCTGTGAATTGAGCTTGTTCGGTAATGAAAATCTGTTTAGCAGCCTGCGCCAACAGGCACACCGCTATACCGTGCTGGAAAAGGGAGCAAATAACCATCAGGCAATCATTATTGGGTCGATCAATGAATCTCTGCATGCTCGACTGGAAGGTATTACCGCTGTCATAGAAAAATTGGCCGAGCCACAGGTGGCAATCGTCTCGCTGACCGTGACGGAAAAAGGTTACTGCATCGACCGCAGCACCGGAAAACTGGATCGGGAAAATCCACTGATCAAAATGGATCTGGAAATGCCGGAAGCACCATCATCCGCACCGGGTGTGCTGGTAGAAGCATTACGAGTTCGTCGCGAACGCGGCCTGCCGCCGTTCACACTGCTTTCCTGCGATAATATGCCGGAAAATGGGCACGTACTGAAAAATGCCGTACTTGAACTGGCTCAATGGCGTTCACCCGATCTGGCTGATTGGATTGCGACACAGGCAACATTCCCGAATACCATGGTCGACCGCATTGTGCCTGCCGCAACATCTGAAACATTGCAGGAAATATCCAACGCGCTCGGCGTGAATGATCCTTGCGGCATTGCCTGCGAACCCTTTATTCAATGGGTCGTAGAAGACAATTTCGTCGCAGGTCGCCCAGACTGGGAACACGTTGGGGCACAACTCGTTAGCGATGTTCTTCCTTTTGAAGAAATGAAACTGCGTATGCTGAACGGTAGTCATTCTTTCCTTGCCTACCTCGGCTATCTGGCGGGCTATCAGCATATTAACGATTGTATGACAGACGATAATTACCGCCGGGCCGCGCATCAGTTGATGTTAAAAGAGCAGGCACCAACGCTACGCGTGACCGGTGTTGATCTGGCCGACTATGCCAACCAGTTGATTACCCGTTATGAAAACCCATCGCTGAAACATCGTACCTGGCAAATTGCCATGGATGGCACGCAGAAATTGCCACAGCGTATGTTGGATTCCATTCGTTGGCATATCGCCAACGGCAGTCATTACCCGCATTTGTTGTTAGGGGTTGCGGGGTGGATGCGCTATATCGGCGGCACGGATGACGCCGGTCAACCGATTGACGTGCGTGACCCAATGGTGGAACAACTTCAGGCGATTGTCAGTGCGACGGAAGATGGCGAGCCCCGCGTCCGTGGGCTATTGGCGCTAACCGCCGTATTCGGGGAAGATTTGCCACACAATGATGCGTTTGTGGCGCAATTAATCAAGGCTTACCAAACGCTTCAAACACGTGGTGCCAAAGCTGCGGTAGCAGAACTGTTTTAACGCTAGTTTTTCTCTGCGAGATCTCCCCATTATCAGGTACTTAATGCCCGATAATGGGGACGACGAATGGATTACGTAGGATTCAGAGCCACTCATGACTCCATACGCGGTATCGACTCAAATAAATAACCATCGAATGCAGGATCATCCACGTTTGAGATTTCCAGCAGCTTATCCTTCACGTTTTCCAGATGCTGCCACATCGCCTGACGCGCCATCTTAGCGTCGCGTCGCGAAACCGCCCGCAGGATCATTTCATGATCGTCAAGCCACTGGCGTTGATAGCTAAAATCATGGGTATGTGAGTGAATCCCCTGCCACATCGGACTGAGTTTACGCGCCTGCCACACCTCATACACCATATTGGCCAGTACGCTATTTTGTGTGGATTGCGCCAACAGACAATGAAACTGTTCGTCCGCGCTTTCATCTACACTGCCGTTTTCCAGAGAAATTTTTTCTTGTTCAATGGCCTGACGCATTTTGATGATATCGCCTTTTGTCGCCTGCATGGCGGCAAAAGCGGCAACCTCACTTTCCAGCAATTGGCGGGCCTGCATCAATTCGAACGGACCGTATCCACTATCTGCGGCACTGCTTTTTTCTGCGGCTTCAGGGATCTGCATGACATAAACGCCGGAGCCTTTACGCACTTCCACCAGTTTTTCCAGTTCCAGCATAATTAATGCTTCACGAACCACGCTACGACTGACATTGAAGGCCTCGGCAATATCCCGCTCAGGAGGCAGACGATCGCCAATCTGATATTTCTTTTCCAGTATTTCGGCCCGGATATTGCCGCCAATTTGCTGATATAACCGCATACCATCCTGTCCTTATCATCAGGCCGTTATCACAATGTAAAATTGGCCTGACCAAAAAGCCAATTAGTCTCCAAATTGGTATTGAGTATAACACGAAGCCAGGAACCATCGTCCATGGAAAGCATTCAGTGAATAGCAAATTCCGCTACTGGCAACACATTCAGATAACGGACTGTACAGAAAGCATGAATGGTTTTTATACTGCAAATCGCCCAATCCCGTTAGCTTTAGCGAAAAGGATAACAACGACGGATGTTACAACGTTCATCAATGGCAGCATCGTTTTTTCCACCGACGATCCCAAGCAAGGTAGCCAACCTTATTCTCCATCTCATCGTCGCGCTTTGTCTGCTATTGATCGCCGCGTGCAGTGGGAAAGAACGGAATATCACCCCGCTCGGACAATCCTCATTTGCGAGTTACCAGCAGGAAACCACCCGCTGGGTCACACAGCATCGAACCTTCCAGACAAATGATAAAAAGATGGAATTAGTCTGGAATACACCACAGGAAATGCGTCCAACCGGCTCGCCAACCAAAGGGATCTTGTTGGTTCATGGGCTGGGGGATTCTCCTGGTTCCTTCTCCGATATTATGCCCAGACTGGCCGCCCAAGGTTTTCTGGTCAGAACGGTCCTGTTGCCTGGTCACGGCACTCGACCGGCTGACATGTTGCACATCACCGTTGATGATTGGCGTAGTGTCGTCGCGGAGCAGTCTGCGATTCTCAGTAAAGAAGTGAATGATGTTTATCTGGGAGGGTTCTCAACCGGTGGTAATCTGGTGCTGGAGTACGCATTGCGGCATCCAGAAATCAAAGGACTGGTGCTCTTTTCCCCCGCATTCAAATCCAACGAAAAATACGATTTTCTGACGCCGCTGCTGTCAGTTTTCACCGATTGGCTATTAAAACCTCGCCCCGGCTACCCCGAACAATTAGCCACGCGCTATATGGTGGTTCCGACCAATGGGTTCGCACAGTTCTATTATTCCAGCCGTGCGGTTCGGACACAGTTAGCGGATAAAACCTACGATAAACCGGTATTGATGGTGTTAACCGAACATGACTCAGTGCTGGACAGCGCTTATCTCTTCGAACTATTCGACAAAAAATTCACGCACTCACGCAGTCGGCTCATTTGGTATGGCAATCCGCCGATCCCGGCTTACTCCTCACGCGTCCTCGTTCGCCGCGATCGCCTGCCCGAATGGCGTATCAGTCAGTTTTCGCACATGTCGATCCTGTTTTCGCCGGAAAATAAAGCCTATGGACCAGCCGGTGCAGTGGTCATTTGCGCCAATGGGCAGGCCAATGCCACCCCACAGCAGTGTCAGGACAGGAATGCGCTGTGGTATTCAGATTGGGGCTATCAGGAGAAAGATAAAACCCACATACGCCTGACGTTCAACCCCTATTTCGACTGGCAAACCCAGGTCATGAACAATGTGTTAGCCGATAACTAACCCATTACTGCATGCCGTGTCATCATTCGGTCATTAACATCGTCTATGTTATCGCCAGAATAATCTGCCATTCAAGAGACCCACGACAGTCATGGCTGCTTCATGCGTTCAACCAAGCATCTGGGCTCGGCCCACGGCGCAGGATCTTTGTGTTTCGACACCAGACGTATCGCCAGATACCGATAATGCCACCGTATTACAACTTTTCGGCAAAAACAAAGAATTAGTCAGCCTGCCCGTTGTAGAAAATGGTCGCCCTTTCGGACTGATTAATCGTCACATTTTCATGTCGCAAATGTCTCGTCCCTTTTATCGTGAACTCTACGATAAAAAAAGCTGCATCGCGTTTATGGATAAAAATCCATTGATCATTGATGCCGCTGCATCGCTGAACAACGTGGCAGACCAAACGGTCATGACTGGAGATAAGTCACTGACGGATGGCTTTATCATCACTCAGAATGGCCGCTATATCGGCATCGGTTTAGGGATTGATCTAATCAAAGCGGTGTCTGCCATGCATGAGCAGCAACACCAGCAAATTATGCAAAGCATTGAATATGCCCGCGTCATCCAGGAAGCGATGCTGACGACCTCACGACAGGCAATGTCTCAATCGCTCGCAGACTGGTGTCTGACATGGGAACCTCGCGATTGTGTTGGCGGCGATTGTTACTATTTCAAAACCTATCAGCATGGCTGGCTCGCGGTTATCGCGGACTGTACCGGGCACGGCGTTCCCGGTGCCTTTATGACGTTGATTTTATCCTCTGCGTTAGAACAGGCATTAACCCAGCACGGCCCTGAAACCCCGGCACGACTCCTACAGGCAATCAATCAGCACATCAAAGATACGCTGGGACAGCGGGATGAAGCCCATCTGACCTCGTCATCCAACGATGGGTGCGATGCGATCGTGCTATTTTGCGATGTCACCCAAAATACGCTCACCTGGGCCAATGCTCATATGGTGGCTTTTGTCATCGCACCGCATACCGGGCAACTTAGCGTACTCGATACAGACCGGATGGGAGTCGGCTATACCGATACGCCATACCAGTATGAGTGGCAAAATCACCAGATCAAACTCAACGATGGAGATCTCGTCTTTACCGCTACCGACGGGCTGACGGATCAAATCGGCGGTGAACGACGCATCATGTTCGGTAAGCGCCGTTTACAGGAATGCATACAGCGCCATCGCTCGCTCCCCATGCAAACACTTGCCAATCAGTTGTTACAAGAACATCAGAGATACCAAGGCCATCAGGTAAGAAGAGACGATCTGACCTTTTGGGGGTTCCGCTATTCGTCGACATTCGCATAATCAGGTAAAGCGAAATCATGCAAGAGACTAAATACGCCGAGTTATTCGACGCGACATGTCGACAAGATATAACCCTATATTATGTAGGGTATTTTTCACAAAGCATTATCAGCTCATTAGCGGAGACAGTGCGATTACAGCTTGAGAGAAAGCAGGTTCCCGCAGGTATTCGTCGGAAACTCTTCTCAGCCTTTATTGAAATGGGGCAGAACATTACCCGCTATTCTGCTACTAATTTAACCGTTGTTGATCAAGCGACCGTTATTGGTCAAGCAAATGAAGTACGCCACGGTTCTGTCTGTATCGGTTACGAGAATGGAAAATATTTCTTACTCTCCGCTAATCAGGTCCACCCTGACGATATTGAAAAACTACGTGTACGGCTCGAACCCCTGCGTTGTATGACAATTGATGAGATCAGGCTCGCCTATAAAGCTTCCCTACGCGACGAAACGCCGTCCTGGAGCAAAGGCGCCGATATCGGGTTATTGACTGTCGCACGCGATGCCAGTGAGCCACTTCAGTTCACCTTTCGAGCGGATTCATCAACGGGACTGTCTACGTTTTATCTGAAGGCGATTATTTGAAATGACAAATATAACCACCATGGATAATCTCCATATCGCAGGCACCCCCTGCACCCCGGTCGTAGATTTCAACTTTGATATCCACTGCCTTTCTTTATCGGGGGAATCTTATCCCGAAAATGCGGCTGCATTTTATCGTCCCCTGATTGCACACACCGAAACTTATCTCAGTCTGTTGCTCACAGAAAAACACACCGCTAACCATTCTCATCCGATAAACATTGAGATACATGTCTCGTTGGTTTATTTCAATAGCTCCAGCACCAAAATGTTATTCAGCCTGTTCAACGTCTTGAATCAAGCGGCTGAGCAGGGACTTTCCGTAACCCTGTATTGGTATTACGACATGGATGACGATATCGCCGCAGAATTCGGTGAAGAACTACACATTGACTTTCCGGCACTCACCTTCCACAACCAAATTCTGGAGTAAAAACCATGAGCACCTTTGAGCTATTTACACCGGAATATGACATCTTGCTTGCCGCACGCAACGTGGCTAATCAACAGAATATGCCCGCAGACGTTTATCGGGATTCGCTGTTGGCGCTCACCGAACATTACCAACGGCTCGTCAGAGAATCCCACCGCTTAATTTCCCGCAGCGACCGCGCCGAAAAAGAATTAAATCAGCTGAATAACCAATTACACAAACTGGCTACCGAGTTGGAATACAAAGCGACACACGACCCGCTGACCAACGTCTATAATCGCGGTGCCATTATCGAACGCATCAATCAGACATTGGCACATCGTCAGGCAGCATTAATCGTGCTGGATATTGATAATTTCAAACGCATTAATGACGCCTATGGTCATCCTAAGGGTGACCGCGTCATCTGCGAACTGATGTTGCGGGTACAAAACGTGTTAAAAGATACGGGTAGCATCGGCAGAGTCGGTGGGGAAGAATTTACTATCCTGCTGGATGACGTCACGTTGCAGCAGGCGGTGATCACCGCCAACAACATTCATCGTGATCTCAATAAAACACCGCTGGCCGTTTTATCTCAACAACAGGTTACCGCAAGCTTTGGTGTGAGTTGGGCTCCGGCGAATACCGACTTCGATACACTCTACGGCGCAGCGGATATCGCGTTATATCGAGCAAAGAGCCAAGGTCGAAACCGGGTTGAATATCATTAGCGCTCATGCCATAACGTGATCCATCATAATAGGATTCACCACACGACGGCGAGCTCACGACCATGCGATTTGATCCCACCGATCTGCGTTTATTTTTAAATGTCCAGAAAGCTGGCAGTATCACAGGCGGTGCCTCTGCCTCCCACCTGACACTGCAATCGGCCAGTGAGCGTATCCGTGGCATGGAAGACGAACTCGGCGTCCCGTTATTATTGCGTGCAAAAAACGGCGTAACGCTAACGGAAGCCGGATTTTCGTTGGCTCATCATGCCCATGTGATCCTGCATCAAATCGAGCTGATGCGTAGCGAATTACATCAATATGGCAAAGGACTACGCGGCCACATTCCACTACTCTGTAACGCGTCTGCCCTGAGTGAATACCTGCCAGCACTAGTAGGAACATACCTGAACGCACACCCGATGATATCGATCGACGTTAATGAAAAACCCAGCCGCGATATTGTTACCGCCATTAAAAACCAAATGGCCGATATAGGTATCGTCGCGGATTCTATCGCGTTAAACGGTCTGGAAACCAGACCGTTTCGTCAGGATGAGTTAGTGGTCGTCGTGCCACTCGGAAGCCACTGGGGAAATCATGACATCGTGGCGTTTGAAACGCTCACTGAGGCTGAATTTATTGGATTGAATAGCCATTCAGCATTACAGGAACACATTGATGAACACGCCAGACAGTTGGGAAAACGCCTGAACTACCGTGTTCGATTAGCCAGTTTCGATGCAATGATTCAAGTCATCCACAGCGGGATCGGGATAGGTATCTTGCCAAAACATGCCGCCTTACGCCTGATGACGTCGCTCAACGTCCGTTGCCTCAGCCTGTCCGACACATGGGCTAAAAGAAATCTGGTTATTTGTGCTCGTGAATTTTCGACCCTTCCCGGCTATTGTCAGGCATTCGTCGAGTTTATTACCTCGTCATCCGAGCCCGGTGATTAAACGCTCGCCCCGATAAACATATATCCGCCCAGTGCAATCAAGCCGATAAAAAATCCACGCCGAAAAGCCATCTCGCTAATGAGATGCCGTACACGTTGACCAATCACCATCCCCAGAATGGCAGGAATCAATGCGAAAAAGGATAACCCAAGATCGATACCCGCCAGCCCGATACCTTGCGCCAGCTGTACGGCCAGCCCAACCGTAGAAACGGTAAACGCCAATCCCAACGACTGCACTAAATCATTTTTACTTAACCCCAGACATTGCAGATAAGGGACCGCAGGGATGACAAACACACCGGTCGCCGCAGTAATCGCACCGGTTATGTAGCCAACGAGTGGCGATAGCCACATTTCATGCCCACCTGGCTGGGGTAATCGTTTTGCCAAAAGCCCCCAGATGCCATAAATCGCTAAAATCAATCCCAATGCCATACCTGTCCAGGACGACGAAGACGTCAGCGACGGCAGTCCTCCCCAGAGCGTGCCAACAATAATGCCCACAAATAGCGTCCAGAAACGCTTCACCAGCATAAAAAAGGCAGGGCCGCAGATAAGTTGCCAAATGTTGGTAATTAACGAAGGAATGATTAAGACGCTGGCCGCCGCTGAGGCAGGCATGGTTAGCGTCAATAAGCCCATCGCAATGGTCGGTAGCCCAAGACCAATGATTCCTTTAACCATACCCGCCAGCAAAAAAACAATAATGATGGTCGTCACGTCGTTATCCTGAATGTCATGCATAACAATATGATGATATTCAAGTTATTATCATGGCGTGTCGATCTGGATTTCCCTGAGTCAGGCTAAGGCAGAGCCGTTGTGTTCACCGGAGAGAAAGACTGCCGCTGGACGCGGCAGTCTGGTAGCAAGAGGTTTTCTATTCCTGTTATCTTGAACAGAAACGCATTTCTTTCATCAATACCCTATCGGGCTCGTCCCACCGCTTCCCCCAACTGCCACACGGCCATCGCATAGTGTGTACTGTGGTTATAGCGAGTGATGACATAAAAGTTAGGCAATCCATACCAGTATTGGTATCCGCTGCCTACATCAAGGCGTAACAAACTGGCTTCTTCATACCCACCTAGCGTACTTTGGGGAGTTAACCCCGCAGCCTGTAACGTGGAAATGGAATAGCGTGTTTTGAAACCGTTCTCCAGCCCAGGCGCTTGCCCACTGGCAGGAACCGCGACCAATCCCCCTTTGGTCCAGCCGTGCATCTTGAAATAATGCGCAACGCTGCCAATAGCATCAACCGGATCCCACAGGTTTACATGACCATTTCCGTCAAAATCCACGGCGTAGTCTTTGAACGAAGACGGCATGAACTGACCGTACCCCATCGCCCCCGCATACGAACCGCGTAGGCTCAGCGGATCGTTACCTTCGGCGCGAGCCATCAACAAAAAGGTTTCCAATTCACCCGTAAAATATTCAGCACGGCGCGGATAGCTAAAAGATAACGTCGCCAGCGCATCAATGATGCGGGTTTTCCCCATCACTCTGCCCCAGCGGGTTTCTACACCAATGATGCCGACAATAATTTCGGGAGGTACACCATAGGTTTCCCAGGCTCGTTGCAACGCATCCTGGTATTGGTTCCAGAAAACCACACCATTTTGGACATTATCAGGGGTAATAAATTGATTACGGTAGCGCGTCCAGGCGCCATTAGGCAGGGATGGCGGACGAGGCAACGTTGTCGCTGGCGCAGGAGCTTGTTTATCCATCAAGCGAATAACCCAGTCAAGACGCTTGGCCTGAGCCAGCACATCATGTAATTGCTGACGGTCAAAACCGTGCGTTTTCACCATTTTATCAACAAAGCGTGCCGTCTCTGGATTAAAAGCAAAATCGCCCTCTTGCAAGTGGCCCGCATGTGCGGGTTCAAGCAAAAAACCACCGCTAGTGACAGCAGGATTCTGTGATACTTCAGGCGGGGGCGTCGGCTTACTGCCACAAGCGGAAAGCAAGACAAGCAGTGGAAAAAAAGTCGCCAAATGACGCATCAGATATCCGTATAACCAAGTAAGAAAAGAATAACGGCAATGGTAAAACATTGCCTAACGTGAAAAAACCGGAATATGCGTTTATTGATGCGCCATGTTCAAATTGACGTCAGAAACGCCTTTATCAGCTTTTCTTCACAAATTCAGATTTCAGCTTCATCGCGCCAAAACCATCAATTTTGCAGTCAATGTTATGGTCGCCTTCAACCAAACGAATACCTTTCACTCGGGTTCCTATTTTCAGTGAGGAGGAACTGCCCTTTACTTTCAGATCCTTAATCACCGTAACGGTATCGCCATCAGCCAACAAATTACCGTTAGCATCTTTGACTATCAGCCCTTCTTCCTGAGCCGTTTCATCGCCGCCGATAGCCCATTCGTGACCACATTCAGGGCAGTTAAGCAATTCGCCTTCCTGCCAGGTGTATTCGGAACTGCATTTGGGACAATTCGGTAATGCCTGCATCAGTAAACTCCTGAAAAAATCATGATAAAAACAATAAAAATCATAATGTAATAACCATATAGTCACTATTTTACCTTTTTATCATCCTTTTTAATAGTGATGTGGGTTTTATGACATTTTTAATCCGGTTCACCGGTAGCCAAACACCTATACCCAAGCCGGAGAAAATCACTGTTACCATTAAAATTTGTAGTGCTCTTTACTCAGGCCATACTTCTTCATTCTGAGGTAGAGTTTTTTACGCGGGATTTGCAAGTACTCGGCCACTTCATTGATACGCCCTTGATGGATATTGAGCGCTTCCGTAATAATTTGCCGTTCCACCTCGTCTACCCGCTGATCGAGCGGGGTTGATTCACCGACATACATCTGCGGATTCGCCGTTTCCGCTAGCGGCAACACACCAACGGCAAAAAGCTCCGCCGCATTCGCCAGTTCACGGACATTATTCGGCCACACCCGACGCATTATCCCCTTCAGCACATCATTCTTAACTTCCGGAACCGGATGGTTCAACCGCTGACAGGCTTTATGCAAATAGTGATGGAACAGCGGCTCGATATCATCAGGCCGCTGAGACAAAGGCTGACAGGCGATTTGGGTCATGGCGAAGCAGTAATAAAGCTCTGCCACTATCTGATTGGTGGCTGCCAATTCCACTAGCGAAGCGTTGCCAATGCCAATTAAACGAAATGGGCGTCGATCCAGACTCTGCAACTGAACCAGGTGATGGTGCTGTTCGCGGGTTAGCTTTTCGAGATGGCTTAATACTAACGTCCCGCCCTGCGCCAGGGTGATAAATTCATTCAGTTTTTGAGCGTTATCGAGCGTCAGCTCGCGGTAAATAAAAGGACCGTCCGCGTTACGCCCGAACTGGTGCAAATAACGCGCGCCCATCATGCGCCCGGTGCCGGGTTCACCATAAAACCAGACGGCGATATCCGTTTCAGCCAGTTGCTGTAGGCGCTGACGATACTGATGAGTCCATTCGCTGTGCCCGATCAGTTCAATCTGCAATGTCTGCTGGCAATATTGGCGACGCGCAATCACCGATTGTCTCTGGCGCAGCGCCATCTCAACCAGAGAGAGTAATTTTCCAGGGTCTACGGGCTTTTGTAAGAAATCCCAGGCACCTTTCTTCACTGCCTCCACCGCCATTGGCACGTCGCCATGTCCGGTAATGAGTAAAATCGGCAGTTGGTCGTCATCCTGATGAAACAGCGTCATCAGATCGATACCGGAACAACCCGGCATGCAAACATCGCTCAGCACGATACCGGGCCAGTCCTTCTTTACCCACTCTCTGGCATCAAAGGGGTTATTGCACACACAGACGCGGTATCCCGCTTGCTCAAGCAACTGTGTATAGGCATCAAGCACATCTGCATCGTCATCAATCAGCAGAATCGAACATTCATTACTCAACATCTTTCACATCCACTAAATTGAATTGCAGCACCACGCAAGCATTTCGCGTCAACGTTGATGCCAGGCGTAATTCCCCGCCAATTTGCGTCATCAGCGAAACGCAAATTGAAAGACCAATGCCAAGTCCGACATCTTTACTGGTCGTAAATGGCTTCAACAGTGATGGGAGCAAAGCCACCGGCCATCCGGGGCCGTTGTCAGCGATCAATACGCACAATATGCCGCCCTGAATTTGCCAGCTCACCCCTATTTTTGCCGCATGAGGTTTGGCATCAAGTGCGTTCGCCAGCACGTTAACCAGCACCTGCTGGATCCGCACTTCATCACCGCTGACCCAAATGGTTTCGTCAGGCAGCAATAGTGTGCTCTGCTGGGGTTTATGGCGCATAGCCAGCAACTCCCACGCAGCCATCAATGTCTGGCGCAAATCAACCGGATGCAGCGGCGTTTCCAATTCGGCACGACGAGTAAACTGACGCAGCGAGCGGATAATGGCATCAATACGGTTAATCAGCCCTTCCGCTTTGGTTAAGGTCGTTCTCGCCTGTTCAGGCTGGCCCTGTTTGATGGCTCGTCCTGCGGTAAACAGATACATCGACAGCGCATTCAGCGGCTGATTGATCTCATGTGCCAGCGTCGTCATCGTCTGCCCCACTACCGCCAGCTTTGCCGTCTGAATCAACTCATCCTGCATGGCCCGCAGATCGGCCTCAACCGCTTTACGTTCGGCGATCTCCTGTTCAAGCTGTTGCTTTTGCTCATTAATCTGCTCCAAAGTATGGCGAAGCAGATCGGCTATCCGCCCCAGTTCATCCTGTCCATAAACCGGGATATTGGCATCCATTCGGCCTAAACCAATCTGTACCACGGCCTGATTCAGCACGGTAAAGCGCTTCACCAACCGTGAGCGGATAAAATAATGGTTTAACCCCCACGCCAGCAACAAAGCCAACAACGTCGCCACCAGAATTAACCCACCGCTGACGCGAACAATCTGTTCCATACGCTGATTAAACATCTGCATTTGTTGGTGGCTGCTGCCAAGTTGCGCCTCAAGCAACGTTCTGAACCGCCCCAGCGTCACTTCCTTGGTGCGGTTGGCATCCACTAATGCTTGTTGCGCGGCGACATAATCACGCATGGTGTCCGGCATCTTATTGTTCATCATCCCCATATCCAACAGCTCATCAATGGTTTGTCGCAGGGTGATCGTGCTCGGCCAGTTATCCAGCTCACGGATATTTTCATCCGCCGTTTTCTTCAGATTTTCAAGGTAACGGATATGCGTCTCAAGCAACATGCCGTCATCATTACCAGACTTCAATTCATTCAGTCTGTCGCGAAAATCGTCAACGATTTGATTCTCAATGCGAGCGAGCGTGTAAACCTGCTGCTGCTCGCTCTGTACTTCACGGGAACGTTTCAGATATTGCGCCGTATCACCTTGCCGGGATTCAATCTGATCCAACAGTGCCCCTTGCTGCCAGGTAAAATCCTGTACCAGAGAATTGAGCTCGGTAGTGAAATCATCATGCAGCCAGTCAATACGAGCCGACAACTCACTCACATTTTCGCGCACCAGAAAGAGGTTATAGAGCACACGATCCAGTTCCGACAACAGCGCACGACTGTCCTGGAGAATCACCATCGATTGCTGGCGTTCTAATGGCGATAATCCCTGACTGAGACGTTCGATCTTATCCAGATGCTGGATAATTTGCTTGCGAAGCTGTAGCCGCACTGTCGTGTTTGGTGCCAGCGAAAACTCATTCAGTTGATCCACCACCAGATTGAGATTCCCTTCAATCAAAAAAGCAGAATGGATGCGGGGGAAATATTCATCCAGCGAATAGCGTATCTGTGAGCTTTGTTCATACCACGAGTAGAGACTCACGCTGCTGACAATCAGCGTCAGCAGCGCTCCCATTAAAAAGGCCCCTCGCAGACTGCTGCTAATGCTAATTTGCCGCAGACGCTGCAACATTGACCCGCCCTTCATTTCAACTCTTCCAGTTTATTGATCGCCTGACGTTGATTGTTGAGGAACCAGAGTTGCCACTCCATCATCTGCTGTTCCGCAAAGCTTTTATTATCAAACTGCGCCAGCCAGGCTTCATCTTCACTGCTTGCCGGAGCAACCGGTACGCGAGTTAAGAGCGCGCGAATCTCGGGTAAAGGACGTTTCAGTCGAGCCTCTGCGCTATGCAACGCACGCCAGGCATCCTTCAACTGGGCAAGACGAAAGCTGATCGCGGTATCGAACATCCGCTGCACCAGACGTTGCCTCTTCAGGATCAGACGATAATTTAACGGCGATTGATTCATCAGAACCGCCTGTTGTGCCGCTCGCGGATGATCGACCGCCAGCGGCGTCACTGGATATTTCCCCGTATTGGCGTCGGCGAGGATCCGTTGCCCCTCCTGACTCAGCAGATAACGAATAAAACGACGCGCCTCGCTGGCACGCGGGCTGTTTTTCAGTATCGCCACATAGGTGGGTGATACAGCTGACTGTGGGAAATAGGTAAAGACCAGATGAGGATCGTTCAGTAACAAATTGGCATAGTTATCAATCACCGGACCTGCCACGCCCAGTCCGCTTTTAATCTTATCCGCCACGCCAAAACTGCGTGATGAAATTGTCACGAGGTTTCCCGCACTCGCCAATAGCGTTTCCCATCCTTGCTTCCAGCCTTTTTGCTGTAGCAGCGACTCCACCATTAAATGGTTGGTATCTGAGCGTGATGGGCTGCTCATCAATAGCGCCCCCTGATATCTGGGCTGAGTCAGATCATCCCAATCCGTTGGTTGTGGAAGATGTCTTGCTGCCAGCGCAGAGCGGTTGATCAGCAAGCCAAAACCGGATATCGCCACGGCGACAGAGGTTGAACGGATGGATTCTGGCACCAGACGTTGGCTCACCGACGGCGCGCCGTCAAAAGGCGCCAGTTTCTGATGTTCCTGAAGATGTTGAAGTAACATCGGGGACGAAGTGAGTATCAGATCGACGTTTTCCGCATTCGCCGTCTCAAGCAACTGTTCCAGTGAGGCGCTGGTACGGTTGAGCGTACGAATCATCACCGACCCTGGCTCTGTCTGCCAGCGCTGGATAATCCATGCCGTGGCACTGGGTGAAAACGTCGTGGCCATCACTAGTTCATTGCTTTGTGCTGCACAAGGCCGGAACGATGCAGCCAACAGCAGTAAAGAGAACGTTTTACTAAGAATTCCGCCCCGGCGAAGAAACATGTTTGTGATCCTACTCATAAATATTCATTTGTCGCAAAAATAGCGTTGAGACAAAACTTACCCATTTATCCCCGTCACACTTCAAATTGCTTGTGCGTTGGCAATACTCAGTTCATGTCTGCGCCTCGCCCTAAAGGGACACCCCAGAGCGTTGGTCAAAACGCTCACGGTTTGTCACGCTACTCGAATGATTTTAATTAACTGACAGAAAGAGACTGTTACAGAAATATCTGCCCGCACATCCGAAAATAGCAATAAAGATTACCAAATAATGAAGATAGAATTTGTTAATATCCGCACAAGCCAAGGATAAAATCAGGAAAAATTAATTACCTCACGCATCACTCATTCAAAATGGGTCAAAAACATCAATCCAATTCATTATATTGTGTCAAAAGTAACACATTTCAGCCGTTTGATTTTCAACTCGGCTTATTTCACTCTTCGTGCCGAATACTTCTGATGTTCATACCAATATAAAATACAGGTGATGGCATGTTATCAATATTAAAAACAGGGAAATCGGTAAATAAAGTTCCTGCACAACAAATTCAGGCAACTTATGGTCGATATCGCATACAGGCGCTGCTTAGTGTCTTTCTCGGTTATCTGGCGTACTACATCGTGCGTAATAACTTCACATTATCCACCCCTTATCTGAAAGAGCAGTTAGATCTCAGCGCTACGCAGATCGGGTTGCTCAGTAGCTGTATGCTCATTGCCTACGGGATCAGTAAAGGCGTCATGAGCAGTCTGGCGGATAAAGCCAGTCCTAAAGTCTTTATGGCCTGTGGTCTGGTGCTGTGTGCCATCGTCAACATTGGGCTGGGGTTCAGCACCGCATTCTGGATTTTTGTCACGCTGGTCATCCTCAATGGTCTATTTCAGGGGATGGGTGTAGGTCCGTCTTTTATTACTATCGCCAATTGGTTCCCTCGCCGGGAGCGCGGACGTGTCGGCGCGTTCTGGAATATTTCCCATAACGTTGGCGGTGGTGTTGTTGCCCCGATAGTAGGGGCCGCGTTTGCTATCCTCGGTAGCGAGCACTGGCAAAGCGCCAGCTACATTGTCCCGGCCTGCGTGGCGGTGATTTTTGCATTAATCGTGCTGGCGCTCGGTAAAGGTTCTCCACGAGAAGAAGGCCTACCGTCACTCGACGAGATGATGCCGGAAGAAAAAGTGGTATTGAAAGCCAAACACGCCGCTGAAGCGCCGGAAAATATGAGCGCGTTTCAGATCTTCTGTACCTATGTGCTACGTAACAAAAATGCCTGGTATGTTTCACTGGTCGATGTGTTCGTCTATATGGTGCGCTTCGGTATGATTAGCTGGTTGCCTATCTATCTGTTAACCGTTAAGCACTTTTCCAAGGAACAGATGAGCGTCGCTTTCCTCTTTTTCGAATGGGCGGCAATCCCCTCCACCCTGCTAGCGGGCTGGCTTTCTGACAAACTGTTCAAAGGACGCCGGATGCCACTCGCCATGATTTGCATGGCGCTGGTCTTTGTCTGCCTGATCGGTTACTGGAAAAGCGAATCCCTGCTGATGGTCACCATTTTCGCGGCAATCGTTGGTTGCCTGATTTATGTTCCGCAGTTTCTGGCTTCCGTACAAACGATGGAAATTGTGCCCAGTTTCGCCGTAGGTTCAGCCGTTGGTTTACGCGGCTTTATGAGTTACATCTTTGGCGCGTCGCTGGGCACGAGTCTGTTTGGCGTGATGGTGGATAAGATGGGCTGGCATGGCGGTTTTTATCTGCTGATGGGTGGGATTGTCTGCTGCATTCTGTTCTGCTATCTCTCTCATCGCGGAGCGCTAGAACTGGAACAGCAGCGTAAGAAAAGCCAGCAAGAAGAAAACGCTCTGACACTGGCAGACGCACAATAATAATTCAGCATCAACACGTTAGAAAAAGGAAATGCCAGCATGCTGGCATTTTCAATATCTGGCTCGGTAAAATAATAGAAACACTTTTAAATGATATTTAATCTTTAGTTATATATTATCGATAATAACCACCGAAACTATATCTTTTAAAAAAATAAACCTTCCCTAAACAAGATTACACCCTTTATCGATTTGAATAAACATTACCTAAACAACATAACAACAGTAATTTTCAATTTCATTCCCATCAATATAATTCCAATCTCAATATAAAAAGAAACAGATTGGAGGTAATGAAAATGATAAATAGAAAAGTGTTATCACTTTACTGTGAGCTATTAACCGGTAATTTTTTATCCCAAAAAATTTGGGTAAAATATAAAATAAGAGCAAAATTTCTTTTTCGATCATTATTTTCGCCGATGACGACCCTGAACTATATTCGTATGCTGTTAGACATTCCGTCCCTACGAAAATCGGTCAAACATCAGCCCGTCTTGCCAACCAAAATTCATCGGCCTTACCTGTTCGCTTCTTTACACACCGCTGAACGTGCCGCCGCTATCTGTGCGCATTATCGTTTTGTTGATGGACTCAATAAACCGCTTTTACAACAAGCTCTTCTCCGTCAGGAACATGGCGAGTTGGCGCAATGGTTCGGAAAAAGCGATGAGCATATTTCATTGGTTAGCGGGATATCACGTTATGACAAGGAAGGCGAGACAACATTGTTTTTTTACTATAATGGCACCGCACTCGCTACGCTCACTTTTTCCATCATTCATTATGAAGGATCGCCAACTATCGTTATTGGCGGTTTACAGGGCAAAGGTAACGATAAGACACGAGAAATGATCAAACATGCATCCAAAGCCTGTTTTGGGTTATTTCCCAAACGCCTCTTATTGGAGTGTCTACTGACGCTGGCCGACCTGATGAAGATCGATAACATTCTCGCAGTCGGCGATGAAAGTCATGTCTATCAGCATGTGCGTTATAGAAAGCGAAAATGTAAAGTGCGATTCTCCAGCTATAGCGAATTTTGGCTGTCACTCAACGCGACTCCACATGGGCCGGGCCTGTACAAGATTCCCGCAGTAATTTTACGCAAAGATCTGGAAGATTTACCCAGCCGTAAACGTGCGCAGTACCAACGCCGTAATCAATTGCTCGATAATCTGTCTTATCAAATAAAGCATACTCTGGAAACGGTAAAAACCCCTGTCGTGGTCATCGCTGAAAATGAGGCTAGTTTTGACATGCCTCAGACTGACCTGGCCCCAAGATTACATACCACACTCGGTTAGTAGCGTCAGATTTGTCATTGTTTCTTTCACCGCGTCTCCAAGTGGTTGCCCCCAGCGTACAGGGATGATACGCCCTTTTGTATCGAACACAGCCGTCATATCAATAGATAACTTATTGATTATAAAAGACTGATTGAGTGTCATTTTCATCGATGCAGTCCTACTGTATATCAGCCAGACAGGGTGTATACCGCATCTGATCTGGTATACAGATTTATGTATTTAGGTGGGGTTTATTAAATACATCATAGTGACACCAAGGGTAACTGTGCAGATAAAAAACTAAACTAATTTATCCACTCGGCAAGAATCCCCTCAAGCTTCGCTAGCGCCTGAATATGCTTATCTTCTGGTATGCACCCAATATTTTGCAACTTCCACCTAACCGCTGGTAGATGCTGAATCTGATCTTCAGGAGCGAGACTCCAGTCTGGTTCACCACGCTTGAAAGACATCAGAAAATCATAATCCTGCTGTGTGAATTGTGCTTTGAGAGCAGAAATCATTAATTCAGGCACAGCATTAAGTTCTTCCAGAGAGACCGCATTGAATGTCATCCCGTTAAATTCATTTTCGTATGGTTGAGAAATATCTTTCCAGCGGGGATTGAGTACCTTTGATAATGGGCGCGGGTGTCCCAGCAGATAGGTGATGAAACCATTAAAAATGTGGCGATCAATGCCTTGCGTTTCGAGTAACATTTTGACGTCATAAAAATCACGGGGATGTTGCCTATCCAATGCAGCGCAAAGCTTTCCGCCATAGAGATCGGCAAGCGATACAACCTGAATAGTAGCAAAGCCGAACTCGTCCTCTACCGCTTCAACAACATCACGTTCTTCTGGGGGATAAAGCGTCCCTCGAGCAACAGGCGAAACTTCTATCTTTATCTGCGCCCCCTGAGAAGAAACAACAATGCGCATTTCATCAGGATTATTCGTTTGTAGTACCGCCGAAATACCAGCCCGTTGTTGCAGTATTTCAGCAATACGCGTCAAAGCAGCCCGAACATTTGGCAACGCCACATCTCTGCTCTCCAGCGGAACGTAAGCCAAATCGATATCTACCGATAAACGCGGAAAATCACGAACAAACAAGTTTATGGCCGTTCCACCTTTTATACCCTAAATAATTCAAGTTTCAGGAAGGCGGCAAGCGAAGGAATCCCGATGAGCTTACTTGAGTAAGTGATTCGGGTGACTGAACGTAGCCAACGCACAGGCAACTTGAAGTATGACGGGTATAGTGCAAAGCATCGCTCTGATGCCACGACAGGTAATGCGCTGAGCAGCATCGCAACCTGCCGATAATAAGGTGATTGCTTATCCATGTGAGATCCCTTTGCTAACAAAACGATCTGGAACAGTGATCTGATATTTTTGATCCAGCTTGCCACCAGATACGATCTGCCGTTTTCCAGCCCCTAACTCAACGTTAGCGTTATCTATTCGCTTGAGCCATGCATGTTCATAGTAATCGGCCAGAAACAAATAAAGGCGGTTAGTTTGCACTGCTCGACTGGATTGCAATAACACGTCAACTTTACGCGGACTCAGGCTTACCAGTCCCTGAAACAACTCAGCAGCGTGCTCAAATGAAAGCGATCTTGGGACAACATCAGCAATCTCGTAAGCCGCTAGTTCCGGCACACTCGCTTTCAACCGCTCCCCTTTAATTTCGATCTCTGTCAGATACTTTTCGTCATTCATATTGAGCTTCTGATTAGAAAGTAAAAGCCACTCGACATTGGGAAATTCTTTGAACCACTTTGGCAGGGAAGCTTTATCTTCTACACAGAGCCAAATTATCTGGTGCTTTAAGTGAAGATAATGAGATCGCCCCTGATAAGTCAGGCTAGTAAGCCCTGCCAGATGAACAGAAATCCCAAGCTGATTTTGCAAGCATAGGACGGCATCACTCCACTGAGCTTCACGCCCACTCCGCACGTAGACCCCAGCACGTAGCTTTTGCAACCAGTCACTGTGCATATACTTGTTGGCTAAAGAAGGGCTAATACCATTTTTTGTCAGCCAAGACTGTAATACCAAGGAGCCCGGTGCAGTGTTCTGCAAAAGCCAGTTTAGTTTTGATGACATATATTCACCCTTGGTTTAACAAAAAAATAAATAATAAACTATCGAGTGAGTGATATGTCAATAGTGAGCGAAATCAGTCCAACTACAGTACAGGATATGACTTGACCATATATGGTGGGTAGGATCAAAGTTGCGAGCCGTTTCGCGTGCCTGATCGATATTGGCAAAATCAGATACATTTCCCATCGTGGCTCTGATAACGTCCAGTGGTGCTTTCCCGCTCGTTGTCCAAAATCCACTTGTCGTTGGATGATGCCGTTTTTTCGCAGCGCTGGTTTTTACACCGAAGCCTACGGGTGAATCACGGTGGTTATCGATGATAAGATAACGTTTTTCGACCTGAGCCAGGAACAGGGATGATACGCCCTTTTGCATCGAGTACCGCCGTCATATCAATAGATAGTTGATTGATTTAAAAAGGATAATTGAGTGTCCTGTTCATCGATGCAGTCCTACTGTATATCCGCCAGACAGGGTGTATACCGCATCTGTTCTGGTATACAAATTTATGGGTTTAGGTGGGGTTTTGACGGTTTTATCAGCGGCCACCTGAACTAACAGATAGAGTAAAAACCGAGTAAAATCAATATGAATGAGTCTATCGACAAGGACCTTTCCAGCCATACTCCCATGATGCAGCAGTATTTCAAACTGAAGTCACAGCATCCTGAAATTCTACTGTTTTACCGTATGGGGGACTTCTACGAATTATTTTATGATGATGCGAAGCGAGCTTCCCAACTGCTGGATATCTCGCTGACCAAACGCGGGGCCTCTGCCGGTGAGCCCATTCCTATGGCTGGAGTACCGCATCATGCCGTCGAGAACTATCTGGCCAAACTGGTGCAACTCGGCGAATCCGTCGCAATTTGCGAACAAATCGGCGATCCGGCAACCAGCAAAGGTCCCGTAGAACGTAAAGTCGTCCGCATCGTGACACCCGGCACGATTAGTGATGAAGCATTGTTGCAAGAAAAACAGGACAATTTACTCGCCGCGATTTGGCAAGATGGGCGCGGATTTGGTTATGCCACGTTAGATATCAGCTCGGGCCGTTTTCGGGTGACAGAACCCACTGACCAGGAAACCATGGTTGCTGAACTACAACGCACTAATCCAGCCGAACTCCTCTACCCCGAAACGTTTGAATCCATGACGCTGATCGAACATCGTCATGGTCTGCGCCGCCGACCACTGTGGGAATTTGAACTGGACACGGCTCGCCAGCAACTCAACCTGCAATTTGGTACTCGCGATCTCACGGGGTTTGGCGTTGAGCAGGCTAAGCTTGCCCTGCGTGCGGCAGGTTGTCTGCTGCAATATGCCAAAGATACGCAACGCACCTCTCTGCCACATATCCGTGGTATTACGATGGAACGTCAGCAGGATGGCATCATTATGGATGCCGCCACGCGGCGTAATCTGGAACTGACGCAGAATTTGTCTGGAGGTGCGGAAAACACACTGGCAGCGGTACTCGACTGTACGGTAACCCCGATGGGTAGCCGGATGTTGAAACGTTGGATCCATATGCCCAGCCGGGACATTGCCGCGCTCACTCAGCGTCAGTTGGCTATCACCGCACTACAGCCTATCGCTCCCGACTTGCAGCCAACCTTACGTCAGGTCGGCGATCTGGAACGTATTCTGGCACGTCTGGCGCTGCGTACCGCTCGCCCCCGCGATCTGGCGCGTATGCGCCATGCTTTCCAGCAGTTCCCCGATATTCGCGCCCAGCTAGCACCACTGGAAGCTGACGCTATCCATCAATTAACGAACCAAATTGGGCAATTCGATGCGTTACAAGATCTCCTCGAACGCGCCGTCGTTGAAACACCACCGGTATTGGTTCGTGACGGCGGTGTCATTGCGCCAGGCTATAACGCCGAACTGGATGAATGGCGGGCCTTGGCTGACGGGGCCAGTGATTATCTGGATAAGCTTGAAATCCGCGAACGCGAAAAATTGGGGTTAGACACGCTCAAAGTCGGGTTTAATGGCGTACACGGTTATTATATTCAGGTCAGCCGCGGGCAAAGCCATCTGGTGCCAATACATTATGTCCGCCGTCAGACATTAAAAAATGCCGAACGCTACATCATTCCAGAATTAAAAGAATATGAAGACAAGGTGCTGACGTCTAAAGGTAAAGCGCTGGCATTAGAAAAAGCACTTTACGATGAGCTGTTCGATCTATTGCTCCCCCATTTGGCAGAACTTCAGCAAAGTGCCGCCGCACTCGCCGAATTAGATGTCTTATCAAATCTGGCAGAACGGGCTGATACGCTGAACTACGTATGCCCAACCCTTAGCGACAAACCCGGCATCAAAATTGTCGGGGGGCGTCACCCGGTGGTAGAACAGGTTCTCAGCGAACCCTTTATTTCAAATCCGCTTTCGCTTTCCCCACAGCGCCGCATGCTCATTGTGACGGGCCCGAACATGGGCGGAAAGAGCACCTATATGCGTCAGGCGGCGTTAATCGTGTTAATGGCCCACATTGGCTGCTTCGTTCCCGCCGATCAAGCGGTCATTGGCCCCGTAGATCGTATCTTTACCCGCGTGGGCGCGGCTGACGATCTGGCATCTGGCCGTTCAACATTTATGGTTGAAATGACGGAAACCGCCAATATTCTGCATAACGCGACGGAAAATAGCCTAGTATTGATGGACGAAATTGGTCGAGGCACATCGACCTATGACGGCTTATCTTTGGCCTGGGCCTGTGCCGAAAATCTAGCCAATCGTATCAAAGCGATGACGCTCTTCGCGACACACTATTTCGAGCTCACCAACCTGCCAGAGAAAATGGAAGGGGTCGTCAATGTGCATCTGGACGCGCGCGAACACGGCGATACGATCGCATTTATGCATAGCGTTCAGGATGGTGCCGCCAGTAAAAGCTATGGTTTAGCCGTCGCCGCATTAGCCGGCGTGCCAAAGGATGTCATTAAACGAGCTCGACAAAAGCTCAAAGAACTGGAGACGCTCTCCAACAATGCCTCAGCCAGCCACATTGATGGCGCGCAACTTGCCTTATTAGGGAATGATGAACCATCCCCAGCGTTAGAAACGTTGGAATCCATTGACCCTGATACGTTAACACCGCGTCAGGCTCTGGACTGGCTGTATCAGTTGAAGAAAATGCTGTGATTTTTTAGCGAGTTATACGTTGAGGTGCGCCGTTATCCCCAAGATGACGGCTTTTTCTCATATTCATTTATACCCGTCATACTTCAAGTTGCCTGTGCGTTGGCTGCGTTCGTTACTCGGCTCATCCATGAGCCTCGCCCCGTTGGGGCCGCTGCAAGCAGCGTTCAAATCTGCTCCCAGCAGATTTGTCACCCGAATCACTTACTCAAGTAAGCTCATCGGGATTAAATGAGAGACATCCTGTCTCTCACCGGAGGCCAGCCGTTGGCTGGTCAAATTCGTTCCCGACGAATTTGTCCCTCACTTGCCGCGTTATTCGGCCTTATGGCCTCACCCCTTTGGGGTCAGCGCAAGCGCTGTTCAAAAACGCCTTGTCGTTTTTGTCCTGAAACTTGAATTATTTTGGGTATATACTGCGGGCCAACCGCGTTAAAATGACCGTTTCCTCTACACGACAGATTCTACGCTAATGGCATATATCCCCAAAAATTACGCAAAACTGGAAAGTGGCTATCGTGAAAAAGCCCTCAAACTCTTTCCGTGGGTCTGCGGTCGCTGCTCGCGCGAATTCGTTTATTCCAATCTGCGTGAACTTACCGTGCACCATATCGATCATGACCACAGCAATAACCCGGAAGACGGTAGCAACTGGGAAATGTTGTGCCTGTATTGCCACGACCACGAACACTCAAAATATACGGATGCCGATATCTACGGTTCTACCGTGATCGCTGGCGACGATGCGCAGAAAGATGTCGGTCTTGCTACGCACAACCCTTTTGCCGATCTCAAAGCCATGCTGGAGAAAGGGAAGAAATAACGCGTCAAATCGCTTCTTTTCTCCCCAGATATCCGCCAATACCTGCCAGCTCGGGTATTTGGCGGAGTTTGTTGCGCAAACCGAGGCACTCTTCCCTCCCCATCATCCAAACCTTATTATTCAGAATGTTAGAATGCGTTAAAGGTGCATTTAATAGCAGCCTGGCACACAACTTTTAGACGTTTAAACATCCAGGCATCTTGATTGCCAAATATTGGCACCCTGCTATATTGTCAGATACGACATGATCAGGTACTTCATTACCAAGTACTACAGGTATGCAGGAGCTTTACTCCGCCATGAATGCCACCCCCATTCCAGAAAGTAAACTACCGTCCTTAGGCACCACCATTTTCACGCAGATGAGTGCGCTGGCTCAGCAACATCAGGCCATTAATTTGTCTCAGGGTTTCCCTGACTTTAATGGGCCCGATTATTTGCAACAGCGACTGGCCTATCACGTCAGTCGGGGAGCAAATCAATATGCCCCTATGACTGGCGTAGCACCGCTACGAGCCATTATTGCGGAGAAAACCGCTGAGCAATATGGCTGGAAACCTGATGCAGAGACTGACGTAACGATAACCGCCGGGGCAACAGAAGCACTGTTCGCCGCGATTACAGCACTGGTACGTCCCGGCGATGAAGTTATCTGTTTTGATCCCAGCTATGACAGCTATGCTCCTGCCGTGATATTGGCTGGCGGCAAGCTGAAGCGACTGGCATTGCAGCCACCAGCGTTTCGCGTAGATTGGTCTGAATTCAATGCGTTAGTTAGCGAAAAAACCCGATTGGTCATCCTGAACACACCGCACAATCCATCGGCAACCGTCTGGCAACAAGCGGATTTCCAACAGCTTTGGCAGGCCATTGCCAAACATGATATTTACGTATTAAGCGATGAAGTCTACGAACATATCTGCTTCGCCCCTGAAGGCCACGCCAGCGTTTTGGCCCATCCCGATTTACGTCAGCGAGCCATTGCGGTGTCATCATTTGGTAAAACGTTTCATATGACAGGCTGGAAAGTTGGCTACTGTATCGCACCAGCGGCACTCAGTGCGGAGATCCGAAAAGTTCATCAATACCTGACATTTTCTGTCAATACGCCAGCACAGTTTGCCATTGCCGATATGCTACGCGAACAGCCGCAGCATTGGCGTGAACTACCAGACTTTTACCGTACCCGTCGCGATCGTTTCGTTAATGCGTTATCAGGTAGTCGTTTTAACATTCTGCCCTGCGAGGGCACTTATTTCCTGCTAGCCGATTACCGTGCGATCGCCGATATGGATGACATCAGCTTTTGCCATTGGTTGACCGAACATGTGGGCGTCGCCGCTATTCCGCTCTCCGTATTCTGCGCCGATCCATTTCCACATAAATTAATTCGGCTATGCTTTGCCAAACAGGAAGCTACATTAGATTCAGCGGCGGAGCGTTTATGTCGACTTTAAAGATTTCAGTACTGCAACAACCCTTAGTTTGGCTGGATGGCCCAGCTAATCTGGAACATTTTGATACGCTATTGGCAAACCTCATGGGGCGTGACCTGATCGTGTTGCCCGAGATGTTTACCACCGGTTTCGCGATGGATGCTGCAAAGAGCAGTCTGGAGCAAGGGGTGGTAGAGAAGTGGCTACATCAATGGGCGCAGAAAACCAATGCGCTGATTGGCGGCAGCGTTGCGGTTCAGACACCGAAAGGCGCGGTAAACCGTTTCCTGCTCGTTAACCCTCTGGGAGAGGTTTATCAGTATGATAAGCGACATCTGTTCCGTATGGCGGATGAGCATCAGCATTATCACGCAGGAACCGAACGTCTGATCCTTGAATGGCGCGGCTGGCGTATTTGTCCACTGATCTGCTATGACCTGCGCTTTCCGGTATGGTCACGTAACCGCCAGGATTATGACCTGGCTCTGTACGTGGCTAACTGGCCAGCACCACGTTCAGCACATTGGCAAACGCTGCTGGCAGCCCGCGCGATTGAAAACCAGGCCTACATTGCTGGTTGTAACCGCATCGGCTCCGACGGTAACGGCCATAGCTACCGTGGCGACAGTCTGATCATTAATGCGCAAGGCGACATCCTTGCTTCTGCCCCGCCCAATCAACCGACCTGTCTGGACGCTGAGCTATCATTAGAGGCGCTGCAAAGCTACCGGGAGTCCTTCCCCGCATGGCGTGATGCGGACCGTTTTTCATTGTAAAAACGGTAGCGATAAAAGATGTGCGATGGTTGAGCTACGCAAATAATTGGACAATGCAAATAAATTGGACGATGCAAATGGTTCAACTACGCAACACTGACATCCTCACGGACGAGACGCATATTGCGCCTCGTCCGGTTCGCCTGACGCGATAAGAAGCCAGAGAACACTAACCAACAATCAACGGCGTGTAATGATGAGGTAAGCGCATAGCGACCAGATCTTTTCTGCGTACCACGTTCGTGGGATAAGGACTATTGGCAATCGGCCGCGTATCAATCTGCTGAGTGATCACCGCTTGTTCCTGCCACAACACCTGTTCATTTCTTGGGAAATGGAACGTTTCCGGGCCAAAAATACCGCTGAATCCCCCTTTGTCGTCGTTTACGCCATTGGCAAAGGCCAGATAAACATTGTTTTCGCCAGCACGTGTACGTGCGAAATGCCAATGCAACGGATCGGCCCCCATCGGTATCGGGTAATGTTGCTTCACCACACTGCCCTGATGCGAACCGGTGAATCCTGTTAATAAAGCAGCAGAACAGGCAAGAATATCACAGCCTTCCAAAGCCAGAATACGTCCCGCTTCCGGCAGCAATAAATCATTACCCAACAGTAAACCGACTCGGCCTAATGACGTATCGAAAGTCGCCCATTCATCACCCGCCGTGGCCCATAGCCGATCGGCTTCAGATAAGTGCATCTGGCGGTAGCACCCAATAACCCCCTGTGGCCCAAACAGCATCTGCGAATTATAAAATATGTCGCCATCCTGTTCGGCCATACCGACCACCAGATGAACCCGAAGCATCATGGCTAAACGCGTCAAACGCTGTATCGCAGCGCTATCTGTCGTTTGTGCATTATCTCTGGGCGTTGCACTACCGGTTAATGCCCGTTCAGGGAAGACCAATAGCTCGCTGCCCTGTTCGTTCACCGCCTTTTCCGTCAAGGCAATAATCTGCGCCAGATTATCGTCAACCCGCTCGGCGGACGTGTATTGCACCACGCTGATATGACTTTGACGGCCTTCCGGCAGTGGGCGATGCCCGTAAAGCCCGAAGAAATCCTGTGGATTCCACAAAAAGCTATCGCTGAGCAGGGTTTGATAGTCATGAGGACGACGCTGACTGAAAACCGGCTGCCCGAGAACCTGACGTTCTCGACTACGGCTGATATCCACCTGTGCCAAAGCGACGCCATCACCATCATCAACCACGGCAGCAATATCACCGTTAGGTTCAATAATACAGCTACCGCCGCTAAACTGAACGCCGCGCTCCAGACCCCAACGATTGCTTTCAATCACATAGCAACTGTTTTCCATCGCACGGCTAATCCAGTAAGGTGCGGGCGTTCTCTCCGCCAGCCAGTTGCTAATGTGACAAATAATATCTGCGCCGCCCAACGCCAATAGTCGCGCGGTTTCCGGATAATGAATATCCATACAGACCAGCATCCCAATCCGACCGATCGGGGTATCAAATACCTGATGGCCGAGATCGCCAGCGGCGGCCCATTTTGGTTCAGAGATATAAGGATGACTTTTGCGATGGCAGCCAATCACCCCTTCCGGCCCAATCAGCACCGCGCTGTTGTAATAGAGCGAGGTGGTGGTATCCACCTCCGGCATACCGAGGACGATGTAGCATTGATAGCGTTGCGCTAACTCAGTGAAACGTTCAGTGGTTTCACCCGGTACGGTTTCCACCATGGGTGCAATTTCCCGACGGTCATACCAACAGTAACCTGTTGTCGCCATTTCCGGCGTGGTAATCAGCCTAGCCCCTTGTTGGGCAGCCTGTTCCACCATCGCCAACAGTTGACGAACGTTATTTTCCTTGGCGGCTAGCGTGGGTTCAAATTGAATGGCAGCAGCTAAAAATGGGGCAATAGGCATCATTATCCTCACAAACAGTTAGTTGTTCTGGTGTTGGTTCCAGCCTGTATGATCCCGGAACAAACCGGGCTGGTTGCAGGCGGGGGAGACGTTACAGACACGCTCATCCACTTTTTCGATGAGTGGTACTTCCCGGCGTGGTCCATGAAAAAATATCGTTGGCCTGAATTAATGCGCAGGCCATTTCCTCAACGGTAATTCGCTTATCCATCGCCTGATGACGCAGGATCTCGTAAGCCTGTTCCTCACCGATGTTGTGCATGCGCATTAAAATCGCTTTGGCTTCACTCACCTGACGCAGACCAAGCATTTTCTTTTCCAAACGCTCAATACGCTCGGTCATGTGTCGACGCTGCTGGGCATGATGTAAGGCAAACACCATCGTGGACAGCAACCCAGAGGCCCTGACCGGTGTCGTGATGGTGGCGCTCGCCCCCATGCTCAACGTCTGATCGATAAACGTGGGGTTTTCATAGCTGCTGATGGTAATCAACGCATGCTTGTTAAGATCGAGCCAAGGAACGTCCGGTTCAGGCCGATCGGATTGCAATGCCAAGAAGATCAAATCGGTATCGGCGGGAAGCGTTTCAGGCGCTGGCCAATATGCCCGTACCTTAAACCCCATGCGCCGTAGATGATTCGTCAACGTTTCGCCATCCGCATCGTCAGGATGGAGGACGACACAACGCATTCCTCTGCTAAGGAGTAAGGCGGTTGCACTGGTTCGAGGGTCGCTATGTCGCATGGGGGGACTCCACTTTTGTCAGTTTAGTGACCCAGTCTCCCTGAATCTGATTGGTCATATAGGGATCCGGTGCGACGATACGGCGTGATTCACGCACGACGGTGAATTGTCCTGACGCGTTCGCCTGACCAATGCGCGGGTAGAGCCCGGTATGTTGATTCAGCGGATCGATGCGAATCCGTCCCTGTGGAGCATCAAACTCGCTACCGCGCAAAGCGGGCAATAAATCGCGCATACGATCGCTACCGCATTCCTGCATCGCTTTGGCAAAGAGGTGTACCTGGCTGTAAGTCGCCTCCCAATTCATATCCGTATTCATATCCGCACCGAACTGCCGATGGAATTGTTCAAGGGCGATGTGATTGGCCTTACTGTTGATACTTTGGAAATAAGGCGTCGAGGTGTAATGGCCGACAGCCAGCTCAGCCCCCATCATGGCAATCTCGGTTTCCGACGTATTTAAGCTACCGATTGGCATACGGGAAGGATCGAGCCCGGCCTCATGGTATGCGCGGTACAGAAACGGGACGGTCTGACCGACAACCGTGCTAAAAATAAAGTCCGGCTGCTTTTTCTTGATGTCCTCCACGACTGGCAGAAATGCTTCGTAGGACGCATTCAACGCCAGATAACGTTCACCAATCACGGCACCATCAGGATATTGCAGGATCAATTCCTGCATATTGCGGTTGCTTTCATAAGGGTAAACGTAGCGTGAACCAATCATATAAACCCGCGCCCCAAAATGGCTGGCGAGATAATCAGCCAACTGAACACAGTTTTGGTTAGGCGCAGCACCGCCATAGAGAATATTTTCTGAAAATTCAAAGCCTTCATACAGTTGGGAGTAAAACAGCAAGCGCTGATATTTTTCCACCACGGGTGACATCGCTTTACGACTGCTGGAGGTATAACCACCGAAAATCACATTCACGTTGTCTGAGACAATCAAGCGCTCCGCCAAAGTGCGAAACAGGGCATCTTCAGACTGAGGGTCGTAATGGATGGCGTTGAGTAATCGACCATTAATCCCACCATTTTGGTTAATTTCAGCGATAGCCTGGGTTGCGCCGCGCCATTGCGACAACTCCAGCGCCGCCGTCACGCCGCTGGAAGAATAAAGCAAACCGATGTTGACTGGTGTGGCTGAGCCCATATAACCCCTTTATCTTTCGAGTGGCAGGTACGCGGGGGATAAACCCTCTTGTTTATTGTCAAATACAATAACGATGCGTCCGGCATCCGCAGATGTCCGGACGAGCCATCATTGCGCCAGCAATGTTTTGTTGAGCATGGCGCCGACGGTATATTTAGGATCGACCATATTGCCGAGGCGAACTTTGCCGCATTGACTGAGTAACATGTAGGCATCCCACTGTTCGAAGCCGAAGTCATCCACCAGCCAGTAAATCAAATCGCGGTAAGCGATACGTGTGGCGTCTTCCAGAGGACGAGCGCTGCCAATACTCATGATGGATTCTGCATTTTCCATCCGGGGCCATGACAGCGACCAATGCTTAATCAGATCCACTTTGATCGTGGTGATTGAACTGAACTCTACCGCCGTCCCACAGATCTCACCGTCCCCCTGACAAGCGTGGGCATCACCGATAAACAAACGCCCACCCGGCGAACGCACAGGCAAATAGGTGATGCTGCCGGGGCCAATGTCCGGCACATCCATGTTTCCGCCATGATTATCTGGCGTCAGTGAATTGATAGAATCGATTTCCGGCGAGACGCTCAGCGTACCGATATGCGGTTTGTAAGGCAGCGTGTGACGCTGGCTCCAATACACTTTCTCACTGTCGAGTTTGATCATCCTGACCTTCTCCGGCAGCGGATCGTTGAGCATGGCCGTTAGATCGGTGCCAGTTAGCCCACCAAAGTGTGGCAACATGGCGCAAATACCATAGGGGTTAGCCCCTCGAGGCAGCATGGATTCGATATACACCGCCAATACATCGCCTTTTTCAGCGCCATTGACCATGATTGGGCCATTCTGCGGATTCAGAAACGGCATTTTCAGCAGCTCACTGGGAACATCCTGTTCTGATTTAATCGCACCTTCAAACGCATCACGCGTATCGACGATCACGCGATCGCCTGGCTCAATGGTGAGCACCGGCGAGGAATAAGGGCCGATGGTGTAGTGAAATTCTTTTTGCATTTCTTCGGTCAGGTGATGGGTCACGGGTTTACGTTCCGCACCCACGCCGCGCTTACGCATGATCGAATCTTCAAGCCATTTCATAATGTGTTCTCCACTGAAAAAAGAGTCAGCCAAGCGGCTGGTATAACGGATTACAACGCCAGATGACGGCGCATCAAATGGTCATCAGAAAGCTGGGGTTGCGTCAGCGTTTCAATCACCTGGCCTTTATCCATCACGCAACAGCGCTGGGCCGCTCGCTGAATCATGGCGATATCCTGCTCGACCAAAATAACGGCGACACGCAACTCACGGGCAATACGCACCAGCGTGTCGGCGATAATATGGACGATGGAGGGCTGTACGCCTTCTGATGGCTCGTCAAGCAGCAAGACCTTCGGCGATCCGACCAACGCACGGGCAATCGCCAACTGTTGCTGCTCGCCGCCGCTCATCGTGCCGGCCTTCTGTTTCAGGCGCTGGCGCAAAATAGGGAAATATTCCAGTACCCGCTCCAGAAGATCCTGTGCGAATTCACGGTGTTCACGAACAAACTGCATACCAACCTGTAGGTTCTCTGCCACGGTTAGCCCACTAAACACCTCTCGCCCCTGCGGAACATAGCCGATCCCCAATCGGGCACGACGTTGTGATGTCGCCTGCGTAATATCAATTTCACCCAACATAATGCTGCCGCTCCTGACGGGAACTGCGCCAATAAGCGTACGCATCAGCGTGGTTTTGCCGACGCCATTGCGGCCAATTAATCCCAGCACTTCGGCGGCATGCAATTGCAACGTGGCACCGTTCAACACCTGTCCACCGCCGTAACCGCCGGTCACCCCTTCCACCTGCAATAACACGTCGTTCATCCGGTTTTCCCCAAGTAAATATCCGCAACATCATCCTGAGCCAGTACCTTCGCGGCCTCACCATCGGCAAACACTCTGCCGCCGTGGAGCACGGTCACCCGCGAGGCAATTTGACGAACAAACGTCATATCGTGTTCAACAACCATCAGCGTCAGACCGTCCTGCTGCATGTCTTTGATCAATTCACCCGTGAGGTACGTTTCTTCTACCGATAGCCCTGCGACAGGTTCGTCAAGCATCAACAGCGCAGGGCGTAGAGAGATGGCCATCGCAATCTCCAGCCACTGCTTTTTGCCATGCGATAAATTTCCGGCCAGTTGCCGTCTTTCATCACCTAATTTGAAGCGTTGCAGCAATTCATCCATGCTGGCGGCCTCCTGCCGAACCTGTGGACGCAGGTGGCTTAGTGACAATTGCAAATGTTGTTCCACAGTGAGATCGGGGAAAATACCTGGGATCTGAAACTTGATGCTCATCCCCATCTGGATACGCTGGAAGGGGGCAAGCGCATTCAATCGATGCTCAAAGAAACGGATCTCCCCCCCACTCGGCGCGTGTTCCCCCGTAAGCAATTTAAAAAAGGTGCTTTTCCCCGCGCCGTTTGGGCCAATAACGCAACGCACCTCGCCACGGCGAATCTGCATATCCACCTGATTAATCACCTGAGCACCACCAAAGCGTTTACTCAGTCCCTTGGTTTCAAGGATCAATTCCTGATGTGTTTGGATCATTGTTGTGCCCCTTTATGTTGCACCCCCTTCTGAAGCGCATCGCGTTCGGCATGATATTTGGCGCTCAAGAGACCGGCTTTTTCCGCCATCCACGGCAACAGACCATTAGGTGCAGCCAGAACAACAAACAGCAGAATGAATCCCAGCAAAATCATGGCGTACTCACTGCCGTACACCGCCAGCCACTGTGACAACCACACCATCAGCGCGGTCATCACCACGGTACCGAAAATATTTTTTCGCCCCGCCGTCGCGACCCAGATAACGGGCATGGCCGCGGCGGTTAAGCCCATGGAAGACGGCGTAATATAAGAGCCCCAGATGGTATAAAGCGCACCGGATAACCCCGACAACACGCCTCCCAACACAAACACCAACAGCTGATAGCGGCGAATGTCTATCCCAAGCATTTCAGCCCGACGGGGGTTCTCACGAATTGAGGCTAGCGTTAAGCCGAAATTAGAACGCAACAGGCGGCGTACGCCCCAGTAAACGGCGGCCAGCAGAATGACAATCAGGTAGTAAAAAGCATTACCTTCCAGGAGGAATAATTCGCCATCCAGACCAGGGAGAGAAAGCGGCGGCATGCCGGACATACCATTGAAACCATTGAGGCGTGCGCTACCGATAGCCCATTGTGGCCCGGCGGTCTGAGACATGAACGTTTCAAGCACCAGCGTGAAAGAGAGCGTCACGATACCGATGAAGATGCCCGTCACACCGCCATAAAACATCAGGTAACCCAGCGCAGCAGCAACCGCAGCGGCCATTAACAGAGCGAACAGTAAGCCAGACCACGTGGATAACACGCCATCGCCAAAATTGAGCGTCATGACACCATAGGTGTAACCTGCCAGCCCGAAGAAGGCCGTTTGCCCAAAGGAAAGAATACCGCCATGCCCCCACATCGCCGCCAACCCAATGGCACAAAAGGTCCACAGCAGGAAATAGGCAAAATCCCCCACCAACGCACTATCAAGCACCAGAGGCAATAACAGGGCAACGACCATGATGATACAGGCCAGCCGCGTGGTGTTATTCAGGCCACGCTTTTGTGCGCCACGGGTGGAAACAGGAACAGAAGTTATCGTCATTTTTGGCTCCTAGCGGTTGCGGGTAAACAGGCTACCGACGCCATTGGGTAACAGACGGATCACCAAGACAGCGGTCAACAACAGGCCTATCTGTCCAGCCAGTTGCCCATACCAGGCGTTCAGCCCTGTCTGGATCGCCCCCAACGCCATCGCCGCAGGGATCGTTCCCACCAATACATTCGCCCCACCGACCACCACAGAAACAAAGGCTTGTACAATGAAACTGCTCCCCATCGTAGGAACGGCCGTCAGCGTTGGCGCATAAATAGCGCCAGCCAGCCCGGCAAGCCCGGCACCGAGTGCGAAGGTAAGCGTATAGATCCGGTCTGTTTCCAGACCCAGGCAGGACGCCATTTTCGCGTTCTGAATCGTCGCTCTGGCGCACACACCGTAGTTAGTGTGAAAAAACAGCCAGTACAACATCATCAAAACGGCAATAGCGAGCAAAGGCAGAATGGCGCGATAGGTCGCGAAAGAGTAATCGCCTAGCGTAAACGAGCCGAACGGCGTAGAGAGTCCTTCCAACGATGGGCCAGCGATAAGCAACATGCTTTGCTGCACGATCAGGCTGATTGCCCAGGTGGCAACCACGGAATCATACAGACGGCCATAGAGGTGACGTACCACCAGGCGTTCTACGACGCCACCGGCGAACGCCGCAGCCAACGTGCCGCTCAGCATGGCAAGCGGAAGCGGTAAACCGGCTTTATTCATCAAAATGGTGACATAGGCACCACACATAATGAATTCACCGTGGGCGAGGTTGATCACGCCCATCATGCCGAAAATAACGGCCAAACCAAGGGCGGCCAGCACCAGATAGGCAAAATTATCGCCAAACTGGTAAAGCACGGAGTAAAGAAAGGATAGCATTAGCATTGACGGGCAATCCTTGGTGTCCTGACTGACACGGCAAATGAAGAAATGGCGTCAGAGTAGAGAAAAACGCTCGCTGCTCTGACGCAGGACATACATCAGGCCTTCGGTGGGCTGGAAGGCGTGTACTGGTTGGTATCCGGTTTAACCGGCAGGTTGCAACCCGCTTCCCCCAGCCAGTAAGGCTTAATGTCATGCCATACTTTTGGGATCTCGATAGAGTGATCGTCTTTCACATGCGCCAGATAAATGGTGTGGCTTAGGTGGTGGCTTTTCGGATCGATACAAACCTTGCCTGAAGGGCCGTCAGTACAGATTTCACCAGTTTCCAACGCACGGCGTACCGCATCCATTTCCGTGCTACCTGCTTTTTCTACCGCCAGTTTGTACAAATAAACGGCATCATAAGCATTGGCCGCTTCCTGATTGATATAAGGTTCGTTAGGGAACTTGGCGCGGAAGCGTTGTTTGAAATCGTTGCTGGCGGGCGTATCCACCTCTTCGATGTAGTTAGCCGTGATGTACATGTCTTTCAACGCAGGCGCTTTAAAACGTTTATGTTCATAGGCCTGGCCGACATTCACCGAGCTACCCATCGGCAAACCGAGTTTGGCGGCGGCGGCTTGTTCGTAGTAGGAAGATTGGTTAGCGCCAACCAGTAACGTCATCACAAAGTCAGGTTTAGCTTTCTGAATGTTCTGAATGGTTTGGCCGAACTGCGACACGCTGAGTGGAATAAACTCTTCACCGACCATCGTACCGCCATTTTCCGTGACGATTTTACGTACCCATTCGGCGGAGATCTGACCAAAGTTATAGTCAGCAGCGATGGTGTACACATTTTTACCGTACTTCTCCATCATCCACGGGATCAGGGTTGAAAATTGCTGTTCCGGGACAGCACCAGTGACGAAAACGTTCGTATCGCAAACGCCGCCTTCGTACTGGTTGTTGTACCAATACATCTGTTTTTCACGATCCATGATCGGGCGAATGGCTTCACGTGAGGCGCTGGAAAACGCGCCGAAAATGACATCCACTTTGTCGTTTTTAATCAAACGGCGCGCCATCTGCTGAAAACGGGTGTTATCCGATTGCGTATCGTATTTCACCAATTCAATCGGGCGGCCAAGAATGCCGCCTTTGGCATTGATCTCTTCAACAGCAAGCTCGGTCGCATGAATCTTGGGTATGACGGGTAAGGCAAAGTTACCTGATGCATCTTCCAGCAAACCTATTTTTACCGGTTTCTCTGCCGCGCCGACGATACCTGAATAGGTCACGGCAAGTGCTGTTGCCAGTGCAAGCGGTAAGGCGGCGTAGTGACATTTCATTCTGGACATAAATACCCCTGGCTTTAATGTGAGGAATGGATGTAAAAAACGGGTCTGAAAAAAAAGCAAAAAAAAAGCCCGGCAAAGTCAGATGACGTTGCTAGGGCTCTATTGCCATAACCACAAGCCGACGGCGTTGGCGTTCTTGCGGATAAGTCACTGTCACTATAAGAAGGGATTCAAAGCCTTGTCAATGATAAATTTTCCATTAAAAATCAAATGGTAAACAAAGATATCGATGCACTTTGATGGGGCATTTGTTGCACAAAAAGCGAACAGAAATATTTTATCGGTTTCATAACGGCTAACTTACGGAACATCATCACAAAGCAGGCCAATTCAGGATCGCATTATTGCCCTCTCAACGAGATAGCATGCTCATAATGTTAAGTATAAGTTAAAAAACGGCACCATTTTAGTGAGCGAATTTTTGTTCAACACCAACCGTTTATACCTTGGATGATTGGGAGTAAATACCTTCATATATGGTGAAATTATTGTGGATAGCCAACACAGATTCCCAATATATCGGGTCCATTGGATCACAGAATATGAACGTTTCAATATCACGCTATTTGAGTACAAATTTCCCGTTATCCATACCATGCTGGCGTATCATATATCACGGCTATACTGAATCGGTATAGTGACACTCGATGAGTCATTCATGCACATAAATCACACCATTTTTGTGTCTATAAGACAATATTCAAAAAATTCTTATCCTTTATATTATTGCGATAAATACAAGAATAATCTCCATTCACTATCAAAGAAAAAAAACTTATTTAACAGCAAAAGACAAAAACACATAACACATTGTTTATAATTATTATTTTATATAAAAACCATGACACTGAATTAGCATTATCAGTAACAAAACCATGTGTAAAAATGATATCAAGATCACATCAATCAATTCCTTTCTCCCATTGTCATTCAGAGCAAAGGGGGTTGTCTCAGAATCTCATTATGATAGGGTAAATATGTTCAACCATTATCAGGACGACGTTATAGAATTATAAACGACCACAGGAAGACAATCATTTCATGGCAATAAAACTTGAAGTAAAGAACCTTTACAAGGTATTTGGCGAGCACACGGATCGCGCATTCAAGCTGATTGATAAGGGCTTGAGTAAAGATAAGATATTTGAGAAAACCGGCCTAACAATCGGTGTGAAAGATGCCAGTCTGGCCATTGAAGAAGGCGAGATATTTGTCATCATGGGATTATCCGGTTCGGGTAAATCCACCATGGTACGCCTTCTCAATCGTCTGATAGAACCGACTCGAGGTCAGGTTCTGATTGATGGTGAAGATATCGCTCAGATATCCGATACGGCGCTACGTGATGTCCGCCGCAAAAAAATCAGTATGGTGTTCCAGTCTTTTGCGCTAATGCCGCATCTGAATATTCTCAGTAATACCGCCTTCGGTATGGAACTCGCGGGTCTGCCTAAAGCGGAACGTGAACAAAAAGCACTGAATGCCCTTCAGCAGGTCGGGCTCGAAGCCTATGCCCATTCCTACCCGGATGAACTCTCGGGTGGGATGCGTCAGCGAGTCGGTCTGGCGCGAGCACTGGCAAACAACCCAGATATCCTGCTAATGGACGAAGCATTTTCGGCGTTGGATCCACTGATTCGCACGGAAATGCAGGACGAACTAATCAAACTTCAGTCCCGTAATCAGCGCACCATCGTCTTCATTTCACACGATCTGGACGAGGCCATGCGTATCGGTGACCGTATCGCCATCATGCATGGCGGTGAAGTGATTCAGGTCGGTACGCCAGACGAGATCCTGAACAATCCCGCTAACGAGTATGTTCGTACCTTCTTCCGTGGTGTGGATATCAGCCATGTTTTCAGTGCTAAAGATATTGCTCGCCGTCGTCCGGTCACGCTGATCCGTAAAACGCCTGGCGTCGGCCCCCGTTCGGCACTGAAGATTCTACAGGATGAAGACCGTGATTATGGCTACGTGCTGGAACGCGGACAAAAATTTATTGGCATCGTCTCCATTGATTCACTGAAACAGGCATTGAAAACGCAACAGCCGCTTGAACAGGCGTTGCTTTCCGATCCGGCCCCCGTGCCCGCCGATATGTCACTCAATGAACTGATCTCCCAGGTCGCACAAGCCCCTTGTGCCGTCCCGGTTATCGGAGAAAACAACGAGTACATAGGCATCATTTCCAAAGGAATGTTGCTACAGGCGCTGGATAAGGAAGGAGTGACCAATGAGTAAATCAACATCAAACCCGTGGGAAAGTACTCACGACGTCCATGAACAAGGCACCGATCAGGCTGCAAACCAGAGCCAGAATGGTGCCGCGGAACAAAGCGATCCCTGGTCAACCACACAAGCGGCTCCGGCGGATCAACCATCAGCACAAGATGCCGCGACCGGTTCCGATGCCTGGGGCGGAGGAACGGCAAATAGCGCCGACGCTACCCAGCAAAGTAGTGATTGGTTGAATAGCGCCACACCGGCTACGCCAGAACATTTCAATATTCTCGATCCGTTCAAAGATACGTTGATCCCGCTAGATAGCTGGGTTACACACGGTATCGACTGGGTTGTTTTACATTTCAGACCCGTTTTCCAGGGTGTTCGCGTACCTGTAGACTTCATACTGAGCGGCTTTCAACAATTGCTACTTGGTATGCCGGCACCGATCGCCATTCTGGTGTTCTCATTGCTCGCCTGGCAGATGTCGAGCCTTGGCATGGGGATTGCCACGTTGATCTCCCTGATTGCGATCGGTGCGATCGGCGCATGGTCACAAGCGATGATCACGCTAGCGTTGGTGTTAACGGCCTTGTTCTTCTGCATACTGATTGGTCTGCCCATGGGAATTTGGCTGGCCCGTAGCGAGCGAGCGGCCAAAGTTATCCGCCCCTTGCTGGATGCGATGCAGACGACACCGGCATTTGTTTATCTGGTGCCGATTGTCATGCTGTTCGGTATCGGTAACGTACCGGGCGTAGTCGTCACCATCATTTTTGCCTTACCCCCCATCATCCGTCTGACCATTCTGGGGATTCGTCAGGTGCCGGAAGATTTAATTGAAGCCGCTGAATCCTTCGGAGCCAGCCCTCGGCAAATGCTGTTTAAGGTTCAGCTACCGCTGGCCATGCCGACCATCATGGCTGGGGTAAATCAAACGCTGATGCTGGCGCTGTCAATGGTCGTCATTGCTTCCATGATCGCCGTCGGCGGCTTAGGCCAAATGGTGTTGCGTGGTATTGGTCGATTGGACATGGGTCTGGCGGCGGTCGGTGGTGTCGGCATCGTTATCCTGGCCATTATTCTTGACCGTCTTACCCAGTCTCTGGGCCGTGATAAACGGAGTAAAGGGAATAAAAGCTGGTATACCGTCGGCCCGATTGGCCTGGTAACCCGTCCCTTTATCAAACAATAACGCGGCAGCCTTACCCACATAAATAAAGAGGGAACCATCATGCATAAAACAAAAATCTGGGCAGCGGTCCTGACCACGGCACTATTGAGTACATCGCTTTACGCCGCCGAAAACGAGCAACCCGGCAAAGGCGTCACGGTTATCCCCGTGCAAAGCACGATTTCAGAGGAAACCTTCCAAACGCTGCTGGTTAGTCGGGCTCTTGAGAAATTGGGTTATGACGTACAGCCGATTCGTGAAGTGGATTACAACGTTGCTTACACATCGATCGCTTCCGGTGATGCAACGTTTATCGCAGTAAGTTGGGATCCGTTGCATGCTGACCAATATAAGGCTGCCGGCGGTGATGCGAAATTCTATCGTGAAGGCGTCTACGTATCGGGCGCTGCGCAGGGTTATCTGATCGATAAGAAAACCGCAGAACAATACAAGATCACGAATATTGAACAGTTAAAAGATCCGAAGATAGCCAAGCTGTTTGATACTAACGGCGATGGCAAAGCGGACTTAACGGGTTGTACGCCAGGCTGGGGATGTGAAGCCGCGATCAATAATCATCTTCCCGCCTATGGCTTAACCAATACCGTTGAGCATAATCAAGGGAACTATGCTGCGATGATTGCCGATACCATTACCCGTTACAAAGAAGGTAAACCCATTCTTTACTATACCTGGACCCCATACTGGGTCAGTGATGTATTAGTACCGGGACGAGATGTGGTCTGGTTACAGGTGCCTTTCTCTTCTCAACCGGGAGAAATGAAAGGAACCAGTACCAAACTGCCTAACGGCGCTGATTACGGCTTCCCAGTCAACGTGATGAAAATTGCTGCAAACAAAGAATGGGCAGAGAAAAACCCAGCGGCCGCCAAGCTGTTTTCTATTATGAAACTGCCCATTGCCGATGTGAATGCGCAGAACCTGCGTATGCATGAAGGGCAAGGCTCTCAACAGGATATTGAACGCCATGTCGATGGTTGGATCCAAGCCCACCAGCAGCAGTTTGATGGCTGGGTGAAAACAGCGGCCGACGCAGCGAAATAATCGATTTAACTTAACGACCAAGGCGGCATTGCCGCCTTTATTTCTTTACGCCGTGACAATATTTTCTAGCATCTCGTTATCACCTGCCTGATACTACTCGCCATACTCATCGTATTAACATCACATTAACTACCGTAAACTATGCCATCTCAGTCAAAACAACAGGGGCTCAGCCTGTCGCTGACCCTCATTATGTCTATTGCTACAGGTCTTGCTGTTGCGAGTAATTATTACGCTCAACCATTGCTAGAAACGATCGCCAGAGCATTCGAACTCTCCGTCAATCAGGCAGGATTTATCGTGACGGCAGCCCAACTCGGCTATGCCGTCGGTTTGTTGTTTCTGGTTCCACTGGGCGATATGTTTGAGCGACGGGCGCTCATTGTCAGCATGACGCTGCTTGCCGCTGGCGGGATGTTGATTACGGCATCTTCCACCACATTATGGTTGATGATTACCGGCACAGCATTAACCGGGTTGTTTTCTGTTGTTGCGCAAATATTGGTGCCACTTGCCGCAACATTGGCAACGCCTGAAACTCGCGGCAAAGTGGTCGGCACGATTATGAGTGGCTTGCTACTGGGCATTCTGCTGGCGCGAACGGTAGCGGGCGCACTAGCATCGCTGGGAGACTGGCGTACCGTTTACTGGGTTGCCAGTTCGTTGATGATCGTCATGGCGCTGATTCTCTGGCGTGCGCTACCGCGTATTCATCAGGAAAATACGTTGAATTATCCGCAGTTGCTCGCCTCAATTTTCAGGTTATTCGCAACAACGCCGCTGTTGCGCACCCGAGCCTTGCTGGGCTGCTTCTCTTTTGCCAATTTCAGCATTCTGTGGACATCCATGGCTTTCCTGCTGGCCGCACCGCCCTATCATTACTCCGAAGGCGTGATCGGCCTGTTTGGTCTCGTCGGGGCTGCTGGCGCGCTGGCCGCGTCGCGGGCAGGACGGTTGGTCGATCAAGGAAAGGCCAGCCAAACAACCATCGCGGGTCTACTGATTTTGCTGCTGTCCTGGCTGTTTGTCGCATGGGGTGTTCAATCGGTTATCGCGCTGATTATCGGTATCATTGCGCTCGATCTCGCCGTTCAGGGTGTACACGTCACGAATCAGAGCGTCATCTACCGGATGATGCCCGAAGCGCGTAATCGCCTGACCGCCGGGTATATGACCAGCTATTTCATCGGTGGCGCGCTGGGCTCGCTGATTTCCGCCGCCGCTTATCAGCACTGGGGTTGGCTGGGCGTCTGTGCCGCAGGCAGCAGTATCAGCGCATTAAATCTGCTGGTGTGGTGGCAAGGTCGCCATTATGAGCGCCAGATCGCCTGACGTTCTCAGAACAATCACGCTGCATTGAATGAAAGATCGATGAGCGTCCACAAAACGTGAAATCCCGATAACGCTTTGATATGGTTATCGGCCTGTCAGATTAAGCGTTTTCCTTCAAGCCTCGTGGATACAGTGAATACATCAGACCAACAGAAACTTGCCACCACTGGCGCCTCCTTCAAAGAAGGCATATTCGATAGTCTGCCTATTATGATCGGCTATGTTCCCGTCGCTTTCGCTTTCGGTATGAACGCCGTCAAACTGGGATTTACGCCATTCGAAGGGATTTTTCTGTCCTGCATTATCTATGCGGGTGCCAGCCAATTCGTGATTACTGCGCTGCTAAGCGCCGGGATGTCGATTTGGGTCGCGGCACTCACCGTGATGGCGATGGATATTCGACACGTGCTGTATGGCCCGGCATTACGCCACCGTATTTTGCAACGGCTACCGACGGGTAAAACAGCGCTGTGGGCATTCGGTCTGACCGATGAAGTTTTTGCTGCGGCCACTGCTCGATTGGCTCGAAATAACCGGCGCTGGTCAGAAAACTGGATGCTCGGCGTCGCGCTATGCGCCTGGCTCTCATGGGTGTTAGGAACCGTTGTCGGCGCATTCTTCGGCAATGGCCCACTGAATGATTACCCAGCGGTGGAAGCCGCGCTCTCCTTTATGCTTCCCGCCCTGTTTTTGAGTTTTCTGTTGGCCTCATTTAAACGTCGCCAGAGCCTGATTGTCGCCTGCTCGTTAGGCGGGGCGCTGCTCGGACTGCTGATATCTTCAATTCCGGCAGCGATCCTCATCGGTATCGGCAGCGGCTGTCTGGCTGCGCTTTGCCAACCCACCACACCATCGCAGGCAACACCATGAGTACACAAGTCATTCTGATTGGTCTGATTGTTGGTCTGGTCAATTATCTGTTTCGCTATCTACCTTTGAGGTTGGGTTCCTCGCGTGCATCAGGATCGTTACAGCGCGGTAAAACGGCCTTGCTATTGGATAGCATTGGCATTGCTTCCATTTGTGCTTTACTAATTGTTTCCAGCGTGCCGGATATCCTCACCCATCACGAAAGGTTGATACCGACGCTGGTCGGTTTTACGACTTTGACGGGAAGCTTTTACAAAACGCGTAGTATTGTTTTTGCTACGCTATTAGGTGCCTTATGCTATGGCATCGCATTTAAATTGTTTTGATACGCCTGCAACCCGAAGTATGGCGGGTATAACATCCCATCAATTTGTTACTCACATGTATTTTACTTACGTTCTGACACAGAATTAACCCGCTTTCGCATTTACCCAGTTAGTAACATTCGTTACTATACAGGCCGTGATTAATGAGGTTCATATAAAAATGGATAGTTCATTTACCCCTGTCGAACAAATGCTAACGTTGCGCGCTTCACGCAAACCTGACTTCCCCTATCAGGAAGTGTTGCTGATGCGTTTATGTATGCACATGCAGAGCAAAATCCTGGAGCACAGGAATAGAATTCTTAAGGAACAAGGGATTAATGAAACCCTGTTTATGGCATTAATTACGCTGGAATCGCAGGAATCTTATAGTATCCAACCATCGGAACTCAGCGCAGCGCTAGGGTCATCGCGCACCAATGCGACACGCATTGCCGACGAGTTAGAAAGAAGAGGATGGATTGAAAGACGCGAAAGCAATAGCGATCGCCGCTGTCTGCATTTACATATGACAGAGGCAGGAAAAGCGTTTCTCGATCAGTTACTTCCTCCGCAGCACAAAAGTCTCCATTTTCTCTGGTCAGTTCTTGAAGGTGATGAGCAAAGACAGTTGGAAGTGCTTATGCGGAAGCTACTGACCAGACTGGATGAAATGGACGACATAAAAGATCTGTAACTAACCAGTAGTTAAAACAAAAACGTTACTACCCTCAATACCCCTGATTCCACCCAATGATTATGTCATCGGGTAGATGGTGTTTTCCGCTGAAAAGACCCATTGCGTTTCCCAGCGCGAATAACAGCGAGGAAACACCATAACAGACTCTGCTGCCTGCACAATAAACATGTCGGCATATTACCGCGATGCGGTACATTTTTTCCTGACGGGCTATCACTAACGGCAATAAAAGCCGCGATATCCGGTAAAAAACAAAGAGAGACACCCATGAGTGAAAACGTGGAAAAACAGGTATCCCCGCAGCCTTTGCAGAAAAACAAGAAAAGACAGCGTAAACAGATCCTCACGCTAATGACGTTTGTTTTTCTTGTACTCGGCGCCGCCTGGCTAATTTACTGGTTTCTGATCCTTAGACACCATCAAAGCACAGATGATGCTTACATCGCAGGTAATCAGATTCAGGTAATGGCACAAGTGACGGGAAGCGTCACTCGAGTCAATGTCGACAATACCGATTTTGTTAAACAAGGCGATGTGCTGGTTGAACTGGACCAGATCGATGCGCAACAAACTTTTGAGCGGGCAAAAACCGCGCTTGCCAGCAGCGTGCGCCAAACGCATCAACTCATCATTAACGGCAAACAGTATCAAGCCAACATCGAGCTACGTCAGACCGAGTTGAGTAAAGCGCAAAGCGATCTAAACCGCCGTGAAGCATTGGGTAACGTTAATGCGATTGGTCGTGAAGAAGTTCAGCATGCGCGTGATGCCGTGGCGAGCGCCAGAGCCTCATTGGAAGTGGCTAAGCAGCAATATCTCGCTAATCAGGCCATCGTCATGGATACCCCATTGGATCAACAGCCCGCGGTACAACAGGCCGCAGCAGCAATGCGAGATGCCTGGCTGGCTTTACAGCGTACCAGGATTGTGAGTCCGGTCGATGGCTACGTTTCGCGCCGTAGCGTGCAGGTGGGTGCCAGGATCACAACAGCATCCGCGCTAATGGCCATTGTTCCAGCCAATCACCTATGGGTTGATGCCAATTTTAAAGAAACACAGCTAGCGAACATGCGTATTGGTCAGCCCGCAACAGTTATCGCTGATATCTATGGCGATGATGTGGTTTATCAGGGCAAAGTTGTCGGCCTGGATATGGGGACCGGCAGCGCATTTTCCTTGCTGCCAGCGCAAAATGCCACCGGTAACTGGATCAAGGTTGTCCAACGTCTGCCTGTTCGTATCGAACTGGATGCCAAACAGGTGGAAGAACATCCTCTGCGTATCGGTTTATCCGCATTGGTTAACGTTGATACCGCAAACGTAGCAGGTAAAGCGTTATCTGAAACGCCTCGGGATACACCGGCTTATGCCAGCGATGCTTTATCGTTGGATCTCACCCCTGTCAATCAAATGATTAGCAACATCATTCGGGCTAACGCTGGTTAATTTGTCAGGAGAAGAACGTGCCAAGAGAACCACTTAAAGGGGCCAGCCTCGCCTGGATGACCGTCGCCCTGTCGTTGGCAACGTTCATGCAGGTACTGGACTCCACCATTGCCAACGTTGCCATTCCGACTATCGCGGGTAATCTGGGCGCATCCAACTCACAAGGCACATGGGTGATCACGTCGTTTGGGGTCGCCAATGCCATTTCTATTCCCATTACCGGTTGGCTGGCCAAACGCTTCGGCGAAGTTCGCCTGTTTTTGTGGTCTACCGCCTTATTTGCCCTGACATCCTGGCTATGTGGCGTATCCAACAGTCTGGAAATGCTGATTTTTGCACGTATCCTACAGGGCATTGTGGCCGGACCGCTGATTCCATTGTCGCAAAGCTTACTGCTTAGCAATTATCCGCCAGCCAAACGGAGTATCGCGCTGGCACTTTGGTCGATGACCGTTGTCGTCGCGCCAATCTGTGGCCCGATACTCGGCGGCTGGATTAGTGATAATTACCACTGGGGCTGGATTTTCTTCATCAACGTGCCCCTCGGCGTCGCCGTGGTTTTGATCGCATTGCAAACATTGCGCGGACGGGAAACCAAAACCGAAATCAAGCCGATCGATACCATTGGGCTGGCATTACTGATCGTCGGGATTGGTAGCCTTCAGATGATGCTCGACAGAGGGAAAGAGCTGGATTGGTTCAATTCCAACGAGATCATTATTCTGACCGTCATCGCCGTCATCACAATAGCGTTCCTGATTGTATGGGAGTTAACGGACGATCACCCTGTTGTCGATTTATCACTCTTTAAATCGCGTAACTTTACGATTGGCTGTTTGTGTATCAGCCTCGCCTACATGTTTTATTTCGGTGCTATCGTCCTGTTACCGCAACTATTACAAGAAGTGTACGGCTACACCGCAACCTGGGCTGGGCTGGCCTCTGCGCCAGTAGGATTAATGCCGGTCGTGCTATCGCCCATTATTGGCCGTTTCGCACCACGTCTGGACATGCGCAAACTGGTTACCTTCAGTTTCATCATGTACGCCGTCTGTTTCTATTGGCGGGCCTACACGTTTGAACCGGGAATGGATTTCGGGGCATCAGCCTGGCCACAGTTTGTGCAGGGATTCGCCGTCGCCTGTTTCTTCATGCCGCTGACCACTATCACGTTATCTGGGCTACCGCCAGAACGTCTGGCCGCCGCATCCAGTTTGTCAAATTTTGCCAGAACGTTGGCTGGGTCAATCGGGACATCCATTACCACAACCTTATGGACACAGCGTGAAGCACTGCATCACGCTCACCTGACAGAATCCGTGACACCCTATAATCCGATAGCTCAGGAAACCTATCAGCAGCTACAGGACATGGGAATGAGCCAGTCTCAGGCATCAGCCTATATTGCCCAAGAGATTACCGCACAAGGGCTGATTATTTCTGCTAATGAGATATTCTGGGCAGCTGCGGGGATATTCCTGGTGCTGATGATTCTGGTTTGGTTCGCTCGCCCACCCTTTACCTCTGGCGGTGGAGGTGGTGGCGCACATTGATCACGCAATCACGATGATTACGTAATAACGACGATTAAGTCATGACGATGGCTGCTCAAAAGAGCAGATCAAAAAGAGGCATCCTAGCGATGCCTCTTCTCATTTAATGTGCCGCCGACCCCGACGGCTTATCGCTGTTTTATCACGCCTGATTGTGTCGCCACCATTCAGAAAGCAAAATACCTGTCGTAACAGAAATGTTCAGACTTTCAACTTTGCCTGTACCATCAATGGATACTTTGACATCGCCTTGTTGCCACGCGCTATCAGACAGACCATCACCTTCCTGCCCCAACACCATCACGGTTTTGGCCGGGAATACCGTACCAGACAGCGCGGCCCCTTTACGGTTCGAAATGGTCACAATCGTATAACCCGCACGACGGAACTCACCCAATACAGACAGAAAATCATCCGCATTAATGGCCTTAACATGCTCGGCGCCACCTTCGGCAGTACGCACTGCCGCCCCCGACTCTAGCTGTGCCACATCCTGAATCAACACGCCTTTCACACCAAAATGTGCACAGGTACGCATGATTCCGCCAAGACTATGCGGATTGTCCACATCTTCCAATGCCAGCACGCAGTCACGTTCACCCGCCGTTTTCAGATACTCACGGACATCCAGCCCCTGACGTTTCTTAATCAGGAAACACACGCCACCATGGTGTTCTGTGCCTGAGGCTTTCGTAAGCTCATCATCCTCGACAACATGGTAGGCTTTGCGATTAGCGGCCATCCAACGTAGTGCGTCACGAAAGCGCGGCGTGACTTCCTGTAGGAACCAGGCTCGCACAATTGCTTCAGGACGGCTCTTAAACAGAGCATGGCAGGCATTCTCACCATAAACGCGCGTTTCTTCCTGACGCTGGCGACGAATTTGTTCAGGATCTATCTGGCTTTTGCCGCTGATACCACCATGGTCCAGCTCTGCCTCATCACCCGGAGCACGAGAAACCGTCTTCCACGGAGAATCACTAACTGCCACACTTTCATCACGCGGACGACGGGAACGGTCACCACTTCGTTCATTACGTTCCTTACCTTTTCCCCAAGGACTTTTTTCGCGCGATTCTCCTCCACGCAACGGATTTTCTCGCGCATAACGGGGATTCGTATCGCGAGGATGCTGAGGTTTCTCACGTTTATCCCGCGATCCTGCTCGACCGCCACGACCCTCGTTCCCTTCTGGGCGTTTCTTTTTATTCTCTTTCTCGCCCTCATCATCACTACGGACGTACATCACACGGACCTTGCCGCTCTTACTCTCAAATGAATCGCTCATCGTTATCTCCACCTACGCGCTGGCGCGAAGATTACCTTATGTACACCCGCTTAGCTACCAGCTTGTCGTAAAAGCGAAAAACTCTCGCGCCAAAAGTCTTCAGCTATTGTAGCCATTGAGCAAACCACGTTGTTGACACCCACATCGCCAACCATAATAAACCTATTGAGTTTAGCCCTTTTTGATGAGGCCCATTATGAATACGGTATGCGGCTCCTGCCAAACCGCCAATCGTCTGCCCGAAGAGCGTATCAACGATCACGCAAAATGCGGACGCTGCGGTGAGCCACTTTTTACTGGCGATGTGGTGAATGCGACAGAAGCGACGCTAGATAAATTATTACAGGATGACCTCCCTGTGGTGGTTGATTTCTGGGCACCTTGGTGTGGGCCCTGCATCAACTTTGCACCCGTGTTTGAAAACGTCGCAGAGGAACGCAGTAAGCAAATGCGCTTCATTAAGGTCAATACCGAAGCAGAGCCTCAACTTAGCGCCCGGTTTCGCATTCGCAGTATTCCAACCCTGATGCTATTTAAACAAGGGAAAATGGTCGACATGCTTAACGGCGCGTTACCTCAAGCACCATTTGAGGCTTGGTTAGATGAATCATCTGTAAACCATTAAAGATGCCACACAATGCCGTTACACATTAAGCTGACGGACACCGATAAAAAACGGCTATGGTGAATGCCATTGCCGTACCTTTTTCGGAACAGGCTCGCTGTGGGCTCTCATCACCACGATATTCATTAGCGCTTTTGGTCTGACAGTTCGTCGATTAGAATAGCGGGTTTCAGGACTAGCTTGTGCAGCAATGTGTTCCACCACGTTGTAAAGCGCTTGGCAAACGTCTACTACTCCATTCCATGGTCAACACCTTTCATGAGCAACAACGCTGTCCTCCAATTGCGCCAGCAACGCCTTAAGCAATCCACTAAACCATTTCGCGCCCGTGGTTGTCGCGTCGTGCGCTGTCAACATTGTCTGCTGCCAATCACGACCTGTTTGTGCCATACCATTCAAACACAGGATTCACGTAGTCGTTTTTGTTTGGTGATGTTTGACACTGAACCACTAAAACCCAGTAACACGGGGCGTTTAATCGCGGATATTTTACCGAATACGCAAGCTTTTCTCTGGTCGCGAACTCACCCAGATCCGAAATTACTGGCGATGTTACAAGACCGCGCTTATCAACCCTATCTGGTGTTTCTGGCTGATGAAACAGAAAACGGGCGTCAGGTGCTGCGTCAGTTACCTCCCCAGGGAAAACCACCACTGTTTGTACTACTGGATGGCACATGGCCGGAAGCCCGCAAAATGTTCCGCAAAAGTCCGTACCTGGATAGTCTCCCCATTTTATCGCTTAATGTGGATGCGTTATCCCGCTATCAATTGCGTGAAGCTAACCATGAAAAACAACATTGTACGGCCGAAATCGCCATCGCATTATTGGCTCAGGCTGGCGATAACAAAGCGGCTGATGGCTTGTCTGCACATTTCGATCGTTTTCGTCAGCACTATCTGGCAGGGAAGTCACACCATAGCGTGCGGGAAATTTCATCCACCGTCACAGCATCATTGACTGAAAGCATTTAGAATCAAAGAGTCTTATCTGACGGGAGTGACGAATGAGCCAGCGTGGATTGGAAGCACTATTACGTCCAAAGTCGATAGCCGTACTCGGTGCATCGGAAAAAACAGGACGAGCAGGCTTTCTTATGATGAGAAATCTGCTGGATGGCAATTTCAGTGGCCCAGTACTTCCCGTCACCCCCAAATATCGTGCCGTTTGCGGTGTGCTGGCTTATCCAAGCGTCGCCAACCTACCCATGACACCGGACCTGGCCGTTATCTGCACCAACGCCAGCCGTAACCTGACACTATTGGAAGAACTGGGGCAATGTGGCTGTAAAACCGTCATCATTCTTTCAGCACCGCCGTCACAATTCAGTGAATTAAAAACGTGTGCCGGGCGTTACAATATGCGATTGCTAGGCCCGAATAGCCTTGGTCTGTTGGCTCCCTGGCAAGGATTAAACGCCAGTTTCTCTCCGGTTCCAATAATGAAAGGCAAGCTAGCCTTTATTTCTCAATCTGCGGCAGTATCCAATACTGTTCTGGATTGGGCCCAACAGCGCGGCATTGGTTTTTCCTACTTTATCGCTCTGGGCGATAGCCTGGATATTGATGTCGATGACCTGCTCGATTTTCTGGCAAGAGATGGCAAGACCAGTGCGATCTTGCTACACCTTGAACACATCAGCGATGCTCGCCGCTTTCTGTCTGCCGCGCGCAGTGCGTCAAGAAACAAACCGATTCTGGTGATAAAAAGCGGACGTAGCCAACAAGCACAACAATTGCTGAGTCGCCAACGTCATGGATTAGATGCCGCGTACGATGCCGCAATTCAGCGAGCCGGTCTGTTACGGGTGCGCGATACCCATGAGCTCTTTTCAGCCGTGGAAACGCTAAGCCACCTGCGGCCACTTCGCGGCGAGCGTCTCTTTATTATCAGTAATGGCGCGTCGCCAGCCGCACAGGCGCTGGACCAGTTGCTTAATAGACAGGGCAAACTTGCAACGCTCAGCGAGTCAACGCAAAACCAGTTGCGAGCAAAATTACCGGAATATGTGGCTATCGGTAATCCACTAAACTTACTTGATGACGCAACGACAGCCCGTTACCTTGAGGCGATAACAATATTACTGGATAGTGATGATATCGATGCGTTACTCATTATCCATGCCCCCAGCGCTGCCGCGCCTGGAACAGAAAGTGCCGAACAGTTAATCAATCGGTTACAGCAACACCCACGCGGTAAGCGTATTACACTGCTGACAAATTGGTGCGGGGAACATTCCTCACAAGAAGCCAGACGATTATTTAATGGGGCAGGCATACCAACCTACCGCACCCCTGAAGGCGCAGTCATTGCGTTTATGCACATCGTTGAGTATCGACGTAACCAAAAGCAACTGATGGAAACACCAGCCTTACCGCTGGATCTGACCATTAATGCGAGCCAGGCACATACGTTGATCCATCAGGCATTGGCTGATGGCGTCACGCAGTTAGACACACATGAGGTTCAACCGATCCTACAGTCTTACGGCTTGAATACGCTGCCAACCTGGATTGCCAGTGACAGTGCTGAAGCGGTACATATTGCAGAACAAATCGGTTATCCCGTCGCGATTAAATTACGTTCTCCTGATATTCCGCACAAATCAGAAGTCCAAGGCGTTATGCTTTATCTGCAGACAGCCAGAGAAGTGCAACAGGCTGCCGATGCCATACTCGATCGCGTAAAACGAACCTATCCGCAGGCAAGAATCCATGGTTTGCTCGTTCAGGGAATGGCAAACCGTGCGGGTGCTCAGGAAATCCGTATTGCCGTCGAACAGGATCCGGTCTTCGGGCCGCTCATTATGTTAGGAGAAGGTGGCGTTGAATGGCGAGGAGAACAGGCCGCTGTCGCCCTCCCGCCGCTCAATATGACGCTGGCGCGCTATCTGGTCATCCAGGCTATCAAAAGCGGCAAAATTCGTAGTCGCAGCGCACTAAAACCGCTGGACATCCCCGCACTCAGCCGTCTGCTCGTACAAGTTTCCAACCTGGTGCTGGATTGTCCAGAAATCTCCCGGTTGGATATTCACCCATTGCTGGCTTCAGGTGACGAGTTCACGCTACTGGATGTCACATTACATTTGGAGCCTTTTTGTGGCGACCCTCAGTCGAGGTTATCTATTCGTCCCTATCCTCATGAATTGGAAGAAACCGTCACACTCAAGAATAATACCACCAGCCTTTTTCGTCCGATCCTGCCCGAAGACGAACCTTTGCTCAGTAAATTCATTGCAAAAGTGACGAAGGAAGATCTTTATTATCGCTATTTCAGTGAAATTAATGAGTTTAATCATGAAGATTTAGCCAATATGACCCAGATTGACTACGATCGTGAAATGGCATTTGTCGCTATCCGCCAGACGGGAGATGATTTGGAAATTATTGGGGTAACGCGGGCAATTTCGGATCCTGATAACACTAATGCTGAATTCGCTGTTTTGGTTCGCTCAGATTTAAAAGGGTTAGGTTTGGGGCGGTTACTGCTAAACAAGCTTATCCAATATGCACAAATTCATGGGCTAGGTCGCCTAACGGGTATTACCATGCCGCATAATCAAGGCATGATTACACTGGCAAAGAAACTGGGGTTTAAGATTGATGTCCAGTTGGAAGAAGGCATTGTGGCGCTGGAATTACCGCTAAAAGGCTAACGGTACTTCGTGACGTAACTCCCGCGTCAGGCAACGATCTGACTCTCAATAGTAAAACTTGCTCACAACAGCAGGAAAGTAATGGTATTATCGCCCGATTCGGCTATTCCTAAACGTTTGATAATGACCCCAAGGTCATACACTGATGAGAGAAGAAACGCACTGTGATGTTGTCAAAATTTAAACGCAATAAATACCAACAACACCTTGCACAACTGCCAAAAATCCCTCAGACAGCTGGCGATGTTCAGACGCTTCACACCCCTGAACTTTTTCGTACCACGCTGGTAAACGCGATTCTACATGCCAGAAAACGCATTTATCTGGTGGCTCTGTATCTTGAGCATGACGATGGCGGTATAGGTATTTTATCTGCGCTATACGAGGCTAAACGGCTGTGCCCTGAGCTCGATATCCGCATTCTGGTTGATTGGCATCGCGCCCAACGTGGGCGGATAGGTGCCGCAGCGGAAAACACCAATGCAGATTGGTATTGCGAGATGGCACATAAATACGCGGAGACTCAGTGCCCTATCTATGGTGTCCCCGTTAACACTCGAGAAGCGTTGGGCGTACTACATCTAAAAGGCTTCATCATTGATGACACTGTGATATACAGCGGTGCCAGCTTGAATGATGTCTACCTGCACCAACACGACAAATACCGCTACGATCGCTATCAGGTGATTCGAAATCAGATCCTGGCGGATACCATGGTTCAATATATTCAGACGCTCCTGGCGGCACCAGCAATTCAACGACTTGATCACGTTGATCGCCCCAAAAACCTGGAGATCAAGAATGAAACCAAACAGCTCCGTCTGTCATTACGTACAGCAGACTATACAACCCCTAGTTGCAATGTCACTGATGATGAATTAACCGTTACACCATTGGTTGGTTTAGGCAAACAAAGCCCGCTCAACAAAACGATTCATCATTTAATGTATTGTGCAGACAGCCATTTGGTAATGTGTACACCATATTTCAATCTTCCTGCGCTGCTAGTCCGAAATATTGTCCGTTTGCTGCGCGAAGGAAAGAAAGTTGAAATTATTATCGGCGACAAAACCGCTAATGATTTTTATATTCCGGAAGATCAACCCTTCAAAATCATTGGTGCATTGCCTTACCTCTATGAAATCAACTTACGTCGTTTCCTAAGCAGACTACAACGCTATATTGATGCTCAGCAGCTTGTCGTCAGACTATGGAAAGATGGCGATAATAGTTTTCATCTGAAAGGCATGTGGGTCGATGATAAATGGCAATTGCTAACGGGTAATAATCTCAACCCCCGAGCCTGGCGTCTGGACTTGGAAAACGCGCTCCTTATTCATGATCCCAAGCAGGAATTGCTGGTACAACGTCAGCAAGAGCTTGAGCATATCAGAGTCCATACGCAAGCAGTCACAAGCTATACGGAGTTAGAGAGTATTGCGCAATATCCGGTAAAGGTTCGCAAACTCATTCGACGTTTACGACGCATCAGAATAGATAAGCTGATTAGCCGCATTCTTTAATGCCAATTCCGCCATGCAATAAAAAGCGCCGTTCATCGGCGCTTTTTATTGTCAGCTTTAGGCGGCTATCATCTCGGTTTTGCTTTGCCAAATACTGTCTAACTTGTTACCTGCAAACCAATGTCTAGGTAGCTAAATTCATTAAACCACTACAGCTCACCTGGTAGTCAAGAACACGCTGAGGTTAAATATTTCTGAACTAATGGCTGTTGGTGTAAAGTCAAATAGTGATACTGCTACTTAATAAAGGAAAAATTGCGAGGAAATCATTTTTTGACAACGAGGATATTTTATAAGCCCAGAAAAACGAATGAAGAAATTACTCGTTCGACTGGAAAGGTATTCCAACGCCATATTCCGCACTAACCTGACTAAAATCCCCAAACGCAAAAAAGCCCCATGCTTTCACATGAGGCTTCTTCACTTATTTAAT